>JBJFBR010000179.1:0-5763 GCA_051888545.1 Oscillospiraceae bacterium | reverse complement strand
GCTTATGACGGCGTAAACATTATTGCAAAGCTTATTGAAAGCGAAAAGATCACAGGTTCAATGAGTACTGATGAAATCTGCGAGAAGCTTACTGCTGCAATTACAAAGGACGGTTTCTCATATGACGGAATCACAGGTACAGGTATGACCTGGAAGACTTCAGGTGAAGTTGACAAGGGACCTAAAGCTGTTGAAATCAAAGACGGTGCTTACTCTGCACTTGAGTAATTTATAAGTACATTATTGCCGATGATGTCTTCTGGATATCATCGGTTTATTTTTTTGCATAAACAGGAATTGAATTTTGGCGATAAATTGGCTTTTTTGACTTGCAATAAACCGAGAAATATGATATAATTAATTTACTTATTTATAAATAATTAAAAGGAAGGGAAGTTCCATATGGGGTTCTTAAATAATCTTATTAACGGAATCAGTCTTGGAAGCATTTATGCGGTTATTGCGCTGGGCTATACACTTGTATACGGTATCGCAAAAATGCTGAACTTCGCCCACGGAGATGTAATCATGGTGGGTGGATATGTTGCCTTTTATTCTATGACGGCAGCACATTTTAATTCTTGGATTGCTGTAATTCTTGCAGTAATTGCCTGTACTTTATTGGGTATAGTTATTGAAAAGGTAGCGTACAAGCCTTTGCGTAAAGCATCTTCTCTTGCGGTGCTTATCACGGCAATCGGCGTCAGCTATTTTCTTCAGAATATGGCGCTGCTGCTGTTCGGAGCAAAGCCGGTAAGCTTCAATTCGGTAGTTCATGTACCAAGCATTAAGCTTTTTGACGGTCAGGTAGTTATTTCAGGAGAAACTTATGTTACAATAATCGTTTCAGTTCTTATCGTTATCGGCTTGTCGCTGTTCATCAACAAGACTAAAAGCGGACGTGCAATGCTTGCAGTTTCTGAAGATAAAGGCGCTGCACAGCTTATGGGTGTAAACGTAAACAGAACTATCTCCCTTACATTTGCCATAGGCTCAGGACTTGCAGCTATTGCAGGCGTACTTCTTTGCTCAGCATATCCTACACTTTCAAATACAACAGGTGCTATGCCCGGTATCAAGGCTTTTATTGCTGCGGTATTCGGCGGAATCGGTTCAATTCCCGGTGCTATGATCGGCGGTATAGTTATCGGTATTATTGAAATTCTGGGAAGAGCATATATTTCTCCTCAGCTTGCAGACGCTATTGTTTTTGCTGTCCTTATCCTTTGCCTTATCATTAAGCCAACAGGTATCCTCGGCAAGAAGATAAACGAAAAAGTATAAATTAATCTGAAAGGAACGGTTTTCGGATGAAATCTAAAGTTATTAAACCACAGACAAGAAAAAGCTTTGGAACCTATATAATGGTTATTGCTGCTTTTGTTATAATGCAGGTTCTTATTTCTACCGGCAGTGTTTCAAGTATGTTACAGGATTTGCTCGTGCCTTTGTGTATGTATTCAATACTTGCTGTGTCTCTTAACCTTACTGTCGGTATTCTGGGAGAACTCAGTCTTGGTCAGGCAGGCTTTATGTGCATTGGTGCATATTCCAGTGCATTGTTTTCAATCGCCACCTCTGAAACAATCACTTCCGCATGGATAAGATTCCCTCTTGCGCTTCTGGTGGGTGGAATCTGTGCGGCAATTTTCGGCATACTTATCGGCATTCCTGTTCTGCGTCTGAGAGGCGACTATCTTGCCATTGTAACACTGGCATTCGGCGAAATTATCAAGAATGTGTTCAATGCAATGTATCTTGGCTATGACTCTGACGGTCTTCATTTCTCATTGAAAAATGCCGAAGATATGCATATGGCAGCAGACGGAAAAACACTTATAAACGGTGCACTTGGTGTAAACGGAACACCAAACGATTCAACATTTTTAATTTCATTCATTCTTTTGCTTATCACATTGATTATCTCATACAACTTCATTAATTCCCGTACAGGACGTGCGGTCATGGCAATAAGAGATAACAGAATAGCAGCTGAATCAGTGGGCATAAATATTACAAAATACAAGCTCATTACCTTTGGTCTTACTGCTTTTCTTGCAGGTATGGCAGGTGCTTTGTATTCACATAACTACTATACCTTGCAGGCGTCAAAGTTTGACTACAATATGTCAATACTCATTCTTGTATTTGTAGTTCTCGGCGGTATAGGAAGCATAAGAGGCAGCGTTATTGCATCAGTGGTACTTGTATTGCTCCCAGAGCTTTTAAGAAGCATCAACAATTATCGTATGCTTATTTATTCTATCGTACTTATCGTTATGATGCTCCTCACATCCAATGAGACAATCAAGTCTTATATTGATATGTATGTTGACAAAACCAAGCAGTTATTCAAGCGGACTTTCTCACGAAAAGCAAAGGGGGTTGAGTAATATGGCACTTCTGGAAATCAGAAATCTCGGCATATCCTTCGGCGGACTTCGTGCAGTTGACGAGTTCAATATGACTATTGAAAAGGGTGCACTTTACGGACTTATAGGACCTAACGGTGCAGGAAAAACCACAATATTCAATATGCTTACCGGTGTGTATAAGCCAACAGACGGAACTATAACTCTTGACGGTGAAAATATTACCGGCAAAAGCACAATCCATATTAACAGATCGGGCATTGCAAGAACCTTTCAGAACATAAGACTTTTCACAGGTCAGAGCGTTCTTGACAATGTTAAGGTAGGACTTCACAATCATTATAAATACAGCACAGGAACAGGCGTTTTCAGACTTCCTTCATACTTTAAAAGAGAAAAGGAAATGGACGAAAAGGCTATGGAGCTGTTAAAGGTGTTCGACCTTGACAAAGAGGCTGACCTGCCTGCATCGGGACTTCCTTACGGAAAACAGCGTAAGCTTGAAATTGCCAGAGCTCTGGCAACACAGCCGAAACTTCTGCTTCTTGACGAGCCTGCGGCCGGTATGAACCCTAATGAAACCGAAGAGCTTATGAATACTATACACTTTGTAAGGGATAATTTTAATATGACCATTCTGCTTATTGAGCATGATATGAGCCTGGTTTCGGGAATATGTGAAAAGCTTTCGGTACTCAATTTCGGCAGACTGCTTTGTGAGGGAAAGACAAGCGATGTTTTGTCCAACCCTGAAGTTATCAAGGCTTATCTTGGAGATTAAGGAGGAAATGTAAAATGGCTTTTTTGGAAGTTAAAGACCTTGTAGTCAATTATGGCGTTATTACTGCACTTAAAGGCATTTCCTTTGAGGTTAACCAGGGTGAGGTCATAGCACTCATCGGTGCAAACGGAGCAGGCAAAACTACTACTCTGCACACAATTACAGGACTTATGTCTGCAAAAAGCGGTTCAATTAAATTCAAGGACAAGGAAATTTCAAAAGTTCCGCCGCATAAAATTGTAACAATGGGTATGGCTCACGTTCCTGAGGGCAGACGTATTTTTCAGAACCTCAGCGTTCTCAATAACCTCAGACTGGGTGCATTCACAAGAAAAGACAAGGACGGCATTGAAAAGGATTTAGAGACAGTATATAATCTTTTTCCCCGTCTTGCTGAACGTAAATCGCAGATTGCAGGTACTCTTTCTGGCGGTGAACAGCAGATGCTTGCTATGGGCAGGGCTTTGATGTCAGACCCTGATATCATTCTTATGGACGAACCTTCCATGGGACTTTCACCTATTCTGGTATCTGAAATTTTTAATATTATTGAATCTATCAAAAAGAGAGGAACAACTGTTTTGTTGGTTGAGCAGAATGCTAAAAAGGCTCTTTCTATTGCCGACAGAGCATATGTTCTTGAAACGGGAAATATTGTTCTTTCCGGCAAAGCTTCAGACCTGATTAATGATGAATCTATCAAGAAAGCTTATCTGGGAGAATAGGGGGCTTTAATTTATGGCAGAGATTATTACCATTGCAAGAAAAATGGGCAGCGGAGGAAAAACTGTGGGCAAAATGCTGGCAGAAAAGTACGGCTGCAAATATTATGACAAGGAGCTTATCAGACTGGCCAGCGATGAAAGCGGTATAAACGAACGCTTTTTCGGATTGGTGGACGAGAAAATAAAAAACGGTTTTCTGCGCAAAAAATCAGTATATAAGGGTGACCTGATTGAGCCTGACAGCCCTGATTTTACATCTGACGACAACCTGTTTAATTATCAGGCAAAGGTTATAAAGCAAATTGCCGAAAGAGAGCCTGCTATTATTGTGGGCAGATGTGCCGATTATATTTTAAAAGACAAGGAAGATGTTCTCAAAGTATTTATTTACTCTGATGAGCAGACTGCAATAAGAAATGTAATTGACGCCTACGGAGTAAGTGAAAAGGAAGCTGCAAAGATTATTGCAAAAGCTGACAAGGAACGCAGCGAGTACTATTTGCATCATACAGGCAACAAATGGGACTGTGCTGAAAACTACAATCTTTGTTTGGATACAAGCAAGCTTTCATATGAAAAATGCGTTGAGATCATTGACGCATACATCAAAGTTATAAAAAGCTGATAGGAGGAAAACAATGTCAAGAGAAGCTGTTTTGGTTTTGGATTTCGGCGGACAGTATAATCAGCTTATAGCAAGACGAGTTCGTGACAACCATGTTTATGCTGAAATAAAGAACTTTGAAACACCTATTGAAGAAATCAAGGCTCAGAATTACAAGGGCATTATTTTTACAGGAGGACCTAATTCTGTATATGATATGAGTTCTCCCCACTATACAAAAGAAATTCTGGAGCTGGGAATACCTGTTCTGGGTATCTGCTACGGAAGCCAGCTTATCACATGGATGGGTGACGGAAAGGTTTCTCCATGTGACAAAAGCGAATACGGCAAAATAAAAATCCATGTAAGCAAAAAGGAAAGCAAGCTTTTTAAAGGCATACCTGAAGAAAGCTTTGTCTGGATGAGCCACACGGACTATATAAGTGAAGTACCTGAGGGATATGAAATCACTTCACATTCAGATGACTGTCCATGTGCGTCAATGGAAAACCGGCAGAAGAACATTTATGCCGTACAATTTCATCCCGAGGTCACACACAGTGAATTCGGAAAAGAAATCTTAAAGAATTTTCTCTATGAGATATGCCATTGCAAAGGCGACTGGGTAATGGACAGCTTTATAGACACAACAGTTAAAAAGCTGAGAGATAAAATCGGTGACAAAAAGGTTGTACTGGGACTTTCCGGCGGAGTAGATTCATCAGTTGCGGCAGCATTGCTGAGCAAAGCGGTAGGCAAGCAGCTCACCTGTGTATTTGTGGACCAGGGACTTATGCGGAAAGACGAAGGGGACTTTGTTGAAGAAACCTTTACAAAGCTGTTTGATATGAATTTTGTCCGTGTAAACTGTGCTGACCAATTCATTGAAAAGCTCAAGGGAATAACCGATCCTGAGGAAAAGAGAAAGACCATCGGCACAGAATTTTACAAAGTTTTCTGGGACAAGATCAGAGAAGAGGCAGACGGCGGATTTTTTGCACAAGGCACCATTTATCCTGACTGCATAGAAAGCGGAAAGGGAAATGCGGACACCATAAAAACTCATCACAACAAGGTAAAAATGCCTGATGACATAAAGTTTGACGATGTTATTGAGCCGTTGAACGAGCTTTTCAAGGACGAAGTAAGAGCAGTAGGAGAAAAGCTTGGCATACCTCACGACCTTGTATGGCGTCAGCCGTTCCCCGGCCCGGGACTTGGAGTAAGAATTATCGGAGAAGTTACCAAAGAGAAGATAAAGATTCTTCAGGACGCCGATGC
>JBJFBR010000178.1:0-1883 GCA_051888545.1 Oscillospiraceae bacterium | reverse complement strand
TATCGACCTGCCTATAACTATATATATTTTTGAGTTTGCTGTAATTTTTACATTTCTGTATATTAATGCAGATAGCCGACTATAAGCCGGCTACCAAAAAATATTTTGAATAAGATGATTATAAATGTCAGAAGCCTTATTAAATAAACTCTCAGCACTTTTTTAAAATATAAAATAAATGTTTAATAAATCTGCTATTATTGTAATAAATGTAAAAAATGTAATACCCACAATATTAAATTTCGTTCCTTTTTATTACCATTAAATGATAACACTAAATTTAATAATTGTCAATAGAAAAACAATTATTTTGGTTAAATAATATTAATATTGGCAAAAAATTTATGCAATATGTCTAAAGTACAATGCTTATACGGGTTATAGATAGAATAATATCTTATTGGATTCAAATAAATATGGCATATATACAATATGCAATTATTCATTAAGTTTACTGTTTTTACAATCTTATTGTCACCATAATTTGCATTGCATGAATTTCAGTTTTTTCAGCTTATCTGAAATTTATAAATCCAAACCTCTTGTGAAGCAAAAATATCACTATGGGCTTGGACTTTTCTCCGAATCAAAGATGGCTTTATTTCCCGCAGTAAGCATTTATAGCCTTACAAACAAAATCTGCTGTACCTGAAGCTTTGCTGTCTATATTGTTTCTGAATCGCTCATCGCCTGCATACATTTGTCCCAGTCCTAAAAGAATTTCATTTGTACAGGTATAATAATTGACGGTGATATAGTCTTGAAGTTTTTTCACCAGTGTCTGCGGTTTTTTATCTGTTGGTATTGTTCCGTTTTTCATACAGTCTGAGAATTCAGAAAAAATGCTCATAAGTCCTGCATTAACGCCATACCATTTTTCTTCAGAATAATCCTTAGTCTTTTTGCTGTGTTCCTTATAAGCCTCTGTATTGATCCAACGATTTTTTGCCTCCTGCATATACTCTTCCCTTGCCTTTTCGTATTCCGAATTATCGAATGCATTTGTATTCATAATTTTTACTCCTTCCATTGAATCGTTAATAGCCGAAATCAGACGGTCAATACGCTGTCTTTTCAGTATTAACAACTGTTTCTGTCTGATTAAAGCCTGATGTTTATCATAATCAGGGGATGACAAAATTTCTGAAATGCTTTTCAATGGGAAATCAAGTTCACGATAAAACAAGATCTCCTGCATTTTTTCCAAGGAATTATCATCATAGTACCTATACCCATTCTGTTCGTCAACAAAAGCCGGTTTAAGCAGGTCGATTTCATCATAATAATGCAGTGTGCGCACACTTACTCCGGAGATCTTTGCAAATTCTCTAATATGCATTTTCATTTTATCACGCTCCCTTGATTATTAGTATATACTATAACGTTACGTCAATGTCAAGGATTTTTTTAAAATATTTTTCTGTAATAAACATCTCCTAAAAAAAGACAACGAGAATCATAAGAATGACCTCGTTGTCCTTCGTTCATTATATTGAACAACTATAATACCCTGATTAAAATCATATATAGAGCAGTACCTGAAATTATACTCAAAAAAGCACTGTGTTTCCATTTATAAGTCATAGCAACAATGACTACAGAAATAATTCCGGGGATGCCTTGACCAACAAAATCACTACCGGAACTTCTTAAACAATATACAATTAAAACTGCCATTATTGCAGACGGTAAGATTTCACCAAGCTTATTAAGCCATTCAGGCATTTTTCTTTTTCCGCCGAAGAATATGAATGGTAAAGCTCTTAAAATAAATGTAACTAATGCAGATATTAAAATTGCAAAAAATATGTATTCTGTCATTTGCCATTCACCGTCTTTAGGTCTTTTACATTGTTATATAAAATCAAAACAGCAGAAACAAT
>JBJFBR010000177.1:0-1889 GCA_051888545.1 Oscillospiraceae bacterium | reverse complement strand
AAGCTGCAAACTCTATATCATGTGTTACCAGAATTATTGTTTTTCCCTTTGCCGAGAGCTCTTTTAAAAATACCGCAAATTTATTTTTGGAATGTGCGTCCATTCCTTTTGTAGGCTCATCCAATAGTAAGAGTTTTGGCTCGGTAAGCAAAAGCTTTACAATAGCCGCTTTTTGCTGTTCACCGCCGCTTAAATCATAGGGATGCTTATCCAAAAGATTTTCAATGGAAAATTCTTTTGCATATTGTTTTACTTTTTCATCAGCCTGACTTTTTGGTATACCTAAAGCCTTCAGGATATCATAGAAATCATCTCTGACAGTGCTTTTCAGAAATACTGTCTTTGGATTTTGCGGTAAAAGAGAAAGTGTACCTCGATAAAGCGAGCCTTTTTTATAGTCGCTTATTTTCTTTCCGAAAATTTTAGACTTGCCTTTATATGGCTTGTCCAGACCCGAAAGAACATTCAATGCTGTGGTTTTTCCGCTTCCGTTGCCGCCCAGAATTGAATAAATCTCCCCTTTGGAAACGGATATTGAAAAATCCTTTAAAACATCCGTCTGATTTTTTTCATATCTGAACCATACGCCTTTTGCATCAAAAACAGTTTCTCCAGGTATATATTCAGAAACGGAAATTTCTTCTCCTGCTTTTGATGAAAAATTGTCTTCCAGATATTCTTTTCCCTCTCTTACTGTTAATGGACATGGTGTGTTTAAACCGATTTCTTTCCAGATCCTCACCGATGACGGAAAGCCTTCGCATAAATCGCTGTTATCAATTTTGCTGCACACATCCCGTGGTTTTCCGCTTAAAATCAGTTTTCCCCTGTCTATAGCAAAAACTCTGTCTGCCACGCTGAAAAGCTCTTCAAGGCGATGCTCGGCTATTATTACTGTAACACCAAGCTCCCGATTCAGCTTTTCAAGAACATTGATAAAATTTTCCGCAGCAATGGGGTCCAGCTGTGCTGTCGGCTCGTCAAGCAAAAGTATTTTCGGCTGCATTGCCATAACTGCAGCAAGATTTAAAATTTGCTTCTGACCTCCCGAAAGCTCATCTGTAGATTTCTGATACCAGCTTTGAATTCCAAAATAGCTTGCAGTATCTCCGATTCTTCGGCGGATCACATTACTTTCAAGTCCAAGGTTTTCAAGTCCGAAGGCAAGTTCTTTCCAAACCCTATCAGTAACGATCTGCTCATCGGGGTTTTGTCCCACAAAGCCAATTTCAGATACTGCCTGCCTTTTATCCATATTATTTGCATTAACCTGCTCAAACAGAATTTCTCCCGAAAGGGTTCCATAAGGACTGATTTCTTTTTTTATAAGCTTTAAAAGAGTTGTTTTTCCGCAGCCGGACTTTCCGAAAATTAAATTGAAACTGCCTTTTTTAATGCTCAGATTTATATTGTTCAGAGCATTCTCGCTGCTGTCAGGATATTTAAAGCTTATATTTTTGATTTGCAGTATTTCCATCTGATTAACTCCTCCAGTTCAAGAGCAAAAGGTAAAAATGCCAGTATGCCAAAGCTTATATAAGTCAGAATTGCCGAAAGTGTAGTACTTATCTTGGATATTTCGGGATAAAAACTGAAATATGTACTTCCAGAAGATGCTCCAATAATAACCAGTACAAAAAGCACAGCACTTATGCCGAAAAATACTGCATCAGAAATTCTCAGATTATATTTTTTATAATTCGTATGGCCTTTAAGTCCATAACCGCGGGCTTTCATAGCTTTGCTTGTTTCCACCGAGCTTTCCAAGGAATGACTTACCAGGATCATCATTACTCTGAGTGATGACATAAGCTTATCAAAATAACTGTCTGAACTGTAATATCCCATAGCTTTTTCAGCACGTCTTACCTGCTTTGACTCTCGTTTCA
>JBJFBR010000176.1:8800-10486 GCA_051888545.1 Oscillospiraceae bacterium | reverse complement strand
TCCAGCTCAAACACGCTGTTTTGTACACGCTGACCGTAATTCTGACACTCCTTTGCTATTTTCCTCAGACGTGCCTTTCCTTTACTGTCGGTTGTAGAAACATCATAGCTTACTAACGTCATCATTTCCTATCACCTACTTCATGAGAAAACATGGATATTCTTCGATTTCACCTCTGATGTATTTCGCCAGCAAAGAGCTTTGTACAAACGGCAAAATCCCCATTTGTATCTTCTCGCCCAGATATGGATGTACTATGGTTCCCCGTTTGCGTTCCTGCCATGCAGACAGTACCTTTTTCTTGCCGCTATCATTTAAAAATACAGCTCCGCTTAACTGCGTTTCAAAATCATCAGGCTTTATCATTTTCAGATTTATCATTGTAAGCACCAGACGCTCTGCAATACAGCGAAATTCTTCTACCATATCACAGGCAAGACTTTCACGTCCGCTTCTTAAAGTATGATAAAATCCGCATTGGCTGTCCAATCCCACACTTTCCAATGCTGACGCACACCATGAAGTAGCTATTGTATACAGAAAAGAAAGCATGGCATTTACTCTGTCCAGGGGCGGACGCTTATTCCGATAATTAATCTCAAAATCGTTCTTTTGTTTAATTATCAGCCTGTTGAATATTTCAAAGTAAGCTTTTGCACAGCTTCCTTCTATTCCCATAATAACTTCTCTGTCTTCTGTAAGATAAACATTCTTGATTCCGTTGTCCATATATTCAATACACTTTGATACCTGCCCGTCACAGTCAATATCGGGATTGTCACGCAATGAGCGTTTTATTAAAAACCGGGTATTCGCCAGCTTTGCAGCAACTGTATTCTGTGCCAATACAGGCGGCGGATTCTTAAGCAAATCAAACTGTTCACGGCGCAAATATACATTTCCCTTTGATTTTCCCTGCACTCTGGCAAGAAACTTTCCCTGAGGAGATATAAAACTAATTGGTATTCCATATTCCACACATTTTCCCATTAATGCCGGAGAACAGCCAAGATAATTAAAACAATATATATCCTGAATATTTGAAAAAGGGACTCTGAACTTTTCTGTATCGTCATAACGGCATACTATATTTTCACCATCTAAGGTCAGATAGGCATTTTCATTTAAAATATAAAGTGAGTTTAAAAGCTTTTTCATATGTCTGCCTCATACCTGCTCATCATCGTTGATCATTTTAAAAATCATATCTTTCATACTGTATTTTTTTACTTTTGGAAAACATACATCTGAAAGTGAACAGCCGCTGCACTTCTGTCCACGTATTCTCGCAGGAATTGTATCACTGTCAAGAATTTTCCTCATATCGGCTAAATACTCTTTAAGCATTTTGTCATAATACTCATAATCCTCATCAAAAGGCAAATGCACACGCTTTTTAGTTTCAGAATAATACAAATAGCATTCACTGCTGCATTTAAAAACATAGTCGGCACATATTTTCTGAGCAAATACCTGAATAGCGTCTGTCTGATGAAATGGTTCTGCCTTAGGGGGCTTTGGTTTATACTCCACTATCTTAACGGAATATAAACCATTAAGCCCAGGTATTTCAACGCCGTTTCTGCTTTTATGAAATTCAATACAGTCAGCAATGCCGTACAAATCATATTCCGGCAAATCATTATATATTGAAACTGAACTTACCACAGTTTTCTTTGAGTCAGA
>JBJFBR010000176.1:7348-8700 GCA_051888545.1 Oscillospiraceae bacterium | reverse complement strand
ATATGTGCAGGAGCATTTCCCAATGCAGACTCATGCTTGAACACTATCAGCTTTCTAAGACACATTTTTCCTCTTGCAGCACTTCTGTCATGCTCAAACATATTTATTATTGCTGTCCACAAAAGCTCAAGATCCTCTTCGCTGAAGCCTGTTACTTTTTGTGCAAGCATGGCGGAAACATAGCCTTCTGCCCTATAAAGACCATATGGCACATAGCTCTTTCTGCCCATTTCAGTACTTCCCTTTTCCTGTCTGGCATCAGTAGTCTTTGCCTGTCTTGTAATGGTTATATCCTGTACTGCAATAGGGTCAAGACTTCTTGCAAAATTGATCTGAACAGGTCCTCTTACCGTTCCGCACTGGTCGTCGCCTGTACTCATAACAGCTCCGAAAGTACGAACATCATAATAGTTCCTGCATATGTACTCCTGTGCCTTCTTTACATCGTCTGCTTTCTTTCCTTTCTGCTTATGCTCCAGTCCAAGCTCATCATAGGCTTCGGTAAACTTTGCGTTTAATTCTCTGTCTGCTTTTATGAGAATGTTATATCCCGGCTCATTTTCTTTGACCAGTTCAACAAAGTTTCTGATTTTTCTCTTTATACATACATCAGTTACAATTCCAAGACTTGTCTCGCCGTCAATTCTCGGCAGATTTCCTGCGTCAGGATCTCCGTTGGGATTTCCGTTTTCAACGTCAAAAAGCATTACAAATTCATAGCGGTTTTTAATTGCATTGTTTTCCATAGTTATACTTCCTTTCAATTATTCCTTATCTTCTTTTTTGGTATAAAGATACTGATTCATCTGATAATATCCTACAATAAATCTTCCCTGATCTATATTGGAAAGCTGTGCAGGAAATTCATTATTCATATTTCCCACAAACTCACCGAGAGTTTTATTATAATATGTGGGATTATCAAGCTTTTTCAAATGGTAAGATGCAAGTTTGAACAATCTCGGAAAAACAGATGCCGGATTTGAACAAGCCGATGCAAAGAATTTATCCTTTATTGTACTATTGATTTCCTTACCCTTTCCGCCTTCTGTTGAATAAGCGTCCTTCTGAATTTTCTCCAGTACTGCAAAAATTGCTCCGCAGCAATATGCAGGATTGGTGTTGTTTGGATCATATGACATTTTTATTTCCTCCTTATCTGTTTTACGGTTAATACAAGCCTTTATAAGTCCTGCTCTTGTATCGTTAAGCTTTATAAAATGACTTTTTGAATCATCGCTGTCACATTTAACACGTCGTATCACCGTCGTCAGCAGTGTTTCAGGATAATTTGTTCCCATAAGCGCTGCTTTCATAATCCCTGTCATAAGCGGCGGCGGAACTTTTTGTTT
>JBJFBR010000176.1:5202-7248 GCA_051888545.1 Oscillospiraceae bacterium | reverse complement strand
CCATAAGCGCTGCTTTCATAATCCCTGTCATAAGCGGCGGCGGAACTTTTTGTTTTGTATCAGGCGGAGTTAACTCTTTCTTTATCCGGCTGAAATATATCTGACGGGTATTATTCCCAATGCTTATATCCCTCTGATGCTTACTCAGGTTCTCAATTATCTTACCGAATTTATCTCTGTAAACAAACTTCTGAGATATTCTTGAGCTATTTGGTGTAAGCCCTGCCACATAAAACATAACATCATAATCAAAATTATCCATATCGGCAGCTATTCCGTCTTTTGCAAATTTATACGCGTCCCTTAAATTTTCCTGAGCTTCTTCCGCAGAATCAGCTATAAAACCCTTAAACTGTTTACATTCAGTACTGTCATCTTTTTTCATGGCATAAAAGATAACGGTCAGATCGTCCAGCACTATTCTGTGATTTTCACTTTTCAGCAAATAGTTCAGACTATGAGTATATTTCTTCATCGCCTCTTCTGAAATATTGCTGTTATATGACTGAGTTTTACCGTAAGATTCAAACGCCGTTTCATTGACGCACACCAACGAACAGCCAACAGAATTTCCTCCTGCAAGTCCTGTGATTTTATTATGAGTCCTTGCCATGGGAAGCTCCTTACCCTCTATGGGACAAAAAGCAACATTATCGCTCTTTGCTTTGGACTGTTCAGCTTTCTGCTGCTCCAGATATTCATTATACCTTTCCAGAAAAGCCTTATCTTCATGCAGCTTTTCTCCGGGCTTTCCGCTTAGTCCAAAACAATAATATGATGATGCAAAATCCTTTCCCAGCTTAACAAGATACGGATTTTCTGTTTCCTCCTCAGGGTTCCACTCAGTTACAAACTTATAGTATGCTCTGCACAAATCCGAATCAATATTTTCAAAGAACTCCTTGTTACAGTCCACAAAAGCCGCATGGGACTTCTGTGCCTTTGGAACTTCTGCCGAAAGTTTGCCCTCAACTATGCCCAGTCCGAAAATATATGCAGAACGATGCTCGATAATATTACTGCATATAGCTGTTTTTTGAGTACGCAGGGGCAGCTGTTCGTCTATGGGCACTTTTTTCTCTTTTGTTTTATCCTTTTTTATCGGGATTTCTTTAAGCTCTCTTAAATCTGCAATTCCATGAATTTTACCGTCCGGATCAAGCAGTATCTCAAAATGTACAGCCTGTTTACTGAATCCTTCAGGCACCATTTCATCAGCTTTTTCAGACATAAGATAATTATCATATTCACACAGTGATTCGATCAGCATTTCATCACATCCCTATATTTCGCCACATCTATGACACCGTCTATCATATGAGGATGATAGTAAACTGCGTCAGCTTTATCAGAAAACTTGGGATTGTCCCAATCCTTATTTACCGGCACTCCGCCGTCCCGGAATTTCATATGATAAAGCATATATCCCAAGTCAATATCGCCTTTCAATTCAGGTGAAACCCGGGACAAATCAAAATCATCAACCAATTCTATCTTTCTGGTGGGAAATTCTCTGCACCCCAGGCACGGCTGTCGGAAATGCTGACCTTTTTTCAGCCTGCGAAGAATAATATTATAATGTTTCTCCTCGCTTTCATCCTGGTGATCACATTTCAGTCCTGTAAGCTGAAATTCAAAGGATATGCCGTATTTAACAGCATTGTACCACGCTGCGTTCTGTCGTCACAAGCATAAAGCTCCGATGTGGGACCGCCGTTCATCTGCTTTTTGACAGATGACACCAACAGCTTGCTTTTCATCTCATTCCGCCGGATATTTTCAAACTTGATTGGATTAAACACCACAATCTTATTTATAACATATCTGATCGGCGGTTTCCAGTAAATGGATTTTAACATACCTTCAATAGCCCCCGGTGTGGGAACATCATAAGACACTCGTTCCACCTTGAGGGAATTTCTTGTAAAAAGAGCATAGTCTCCTTCCACAATTATATTAAACCCATACATTTTATCAGCTCCTTTTAAACTTGTATTATTTATATTTGAGAAACAAAAGAGTCTGCGTATCATCCCATAAATGGTA
>JBJFBR010000176.1:0-5102 GCA_051888545.1 Oscillospiraceae bacterium | reverse complement strand
TGTATTATTTATATTTGAGAAACAAAAGAGTCTGCGTATCATCCCATAAATGGTACGCAGACTTTTTATCAGTCACATTATATATTTATCATCATGACTACTGTTAAAATTCAAACCCACCTGCATATCATAATATTCCTCTGCTGTAAGGCAATATACTCCTGTTCCGTAATCATTAATTGCCCCAAGCTTTAAGGCATTTGCAAATTCATTTTCTCTGATTGCCACAGTATATCTTTGCAGCTTACGGCGAAGACCTTTATTGCCATTTCTAAAGTTTTCCCAAAGTTCCTTAGCTCTTTCACTGTTCTTTGTAATTACAATACCTATAGTATCATCACTTATGTACTCAAATTGCTCAGCATATGAACGGAACGGAATACTTTGAAACCCTGATGTACCTTTAAATTTTGCAATAGAATTTTCATCTATACTCTTTTCGCTGAATTTAAACACTCTGTTGTAATACTCTTCTATACACTCATTAGAGCTTATATCCTCGTATTCACCTAATAAGGACTCGGTTATATTAACTCTGGAATCTATTCCCTCATATACAGAATCATCTGTTTCAAATATAAACACATTGCCGTTTGCATCTCTGCCTTCACGGTTACAGCGTCCCCCTGACTGCAAAATGCTGTCAAGGCCCGTTACCTCTCTGAACACAGCCTTAAAATCCAGATCTACTCCTGCCTCAATAAGAGATGTGGACACTACCGTTACCTTTTCACTCTTTGACAAGGATTCTTTTATCTTTTCAATAATAGCTGAACGGTGATCAGGCGTCATATATGCAGAAAGATGAAACTTTTTGCTATTTACCATTTCATAAACCTTTTGAGCTGTACTCTTTTTATTCACTATTATCAGACTGTTTAGAAATTCTTCAGCATTCATAATTACATTTTCGTAATCTGTTTTTCCAAGATTGGTATAGCTGCACTTTTTGAACGCTGAAAAATCAGTTCTGTCAGTTATAAGATTATTGACCGAGACATCCGGTAGATACTTTGCAAAAAGTTCAGAATAATTGGGCATTGTTGCAGAAAGAAAAATCGCTTCACTGTTAAGATATTTTGTTATGTAACCAATGCCTCTCAAGCATGGCTGCAAATATTTAATCGGTATAAGATGAATTTCATCAAAAATTATAATACTGTCTGCCATATTATGAAGTTTTCTGAGCCCTGAACCTTTATAATGATACAATGACTGAAAAAACTGAACGCTTGTTGTTACAATCAATGGTGCATCCCAGTTTTCACAAGCATTTTTCAGCTTTTCCACAGTTGTTGTATTTTCCGAATTGCTGTCAAAAGCATAATTGGAATGATGCTGTAAGATCTGAACACAGTCACCGAAAATGTCAGTAAATTCATTTGCAGTCTGCTCAATAATACTTGTATATGGAATTACATAAATAATACGCTTTATATTTTTATCCGGAGAATTCAAAAGTTTTTCCAATGCAATTTTAATTGAACAAAGTGTTTTTCCGCTGCCTGTGGGCATATTTAGAATACTAATCCTGCCATTGTTTAACATATTTCCATATGCCTGAGCCTGCAGCCTTCCTCTGGCTTTTTGAACCTGGGTTTCAGCTGTAAAGGAAGACAATTTCTCATTTACTTTTTCAAGTGCAGATTTAAAATCACCTTTGATTCCGCCCCGAATTTTTTCTGGACTGCAAAATCTTTCGGTATCAATATAATCAGCGTCAGTTAAACAAGAAAAAACATACCGGGTAAAAAAAGCATATTTCTCAATGTAATCCTCTCTTGATTCAGAGTTATATAGCTCCTCTCTGATAAACTTACCTTCTGGGACTTTTAATTCAACCTCACTGGAATAGCAGGAATAATCCCTACTTTCCACATAGTTTTTTTCATTATGCAGCCGCCCATAAAGTGTAGGACCTATTGGAGCAATCTTGCTTCCACCGTCAGGCAAGCCTGAATGATGCCCGGCAATACAATATTGCAGCAACTTGCCAATTTCGTCTCGGTCGCCTTCCTGTTTTTTTATTTCAATAGCTCCACAGATTGAATGTTCAAATCTTTCACTGCTGCCGTCCAATCTTTTTTGAAAAGTCTTTGCATACTTTCCAATATCATGGAATTCTCCTGCAAATCCAGCAACATCAGCAAAACTTTCCTTAGCAAAGGAAGCGGCAAGGTCTTTTGTTCCGTCAAGATGTTCCTTAACGGTCTGTTTATTTTCATTTCCCGATTCATCAATATATTTATGGGCATAATACTCCAAATTGTCTCCTCCCCATCATGTTATTTGCTCGTTTCGTCATTATCCGATATTATTAGGATACCACTAATAAGCAGATATGTAAATAGAAATCCAGCTAAATTAACAAATAATTCAATATACTCGAGATTTTATAGTGCAGTTTGCATATAGAAGGTATAAAAAAACAGCAGTGACTTTGCACTGCTGTTAATATTATTTTATTTCAGTACCTCGAACCACAATTCTGCTATATCCACTCCAAGTACAAGTGAATAACTCGATATCCCAATTCTTTTCTTCAGTAAATAGACTGGGAGAATCATAACCGCCGACAATTTGCACTGATGTAACCTTATACTTATGAACGACACCACTGCATTCAGTAAATACTATTTCATCGTCCGCATATAAACTATCAAGATTATTAAAATAAGAACTATAATTATGGGCTGCAATAATCAGATTAGACTCATCAACTGAACCATAATATCGGCATGCTGCCTTATACATTTTATCATAGTCCCAAGTGCTTGTAACAGGCAAAGATATTTTAAGCCTTGGTATATCAATAATACCTAAATACTCTTCACCATTGAGCCTCAATATATTTTCACTGGATGAATCAAATTTATTAGGTTCATCAGGAATCAAATCATGAAGTTCATCGACCAATGAATTGGCGGAAGTATCAGCCTCATATTGAACATATACATTATATCCAACAAGGGAAGCAGCACATATCATTACAATTATTCCCAAGCTGATTAAAAGAACCGAGACTTTTTTATTCATTCGTTTCCTTTTTAGATGATGAATACAGCTTTAATCCTACAACTACCAACGTGATACCTATCAATGAAAGCACAAGCACCGGCCACCACAGCAAGCCAGTCTGAGGAATTGGTCCGCTAGGAGTTACAGTCTGAGGAACTACAGGCTGACTGCTCTCCGGCGGCTTCTCGTAGTCATTTTCAATTGTGTATGTTGTATTGCCGTCTGTATAGTATGATACCTTATAGTTATCAGGAACAGTCTTTTCTGCTACTTTCCAGGTCTGCTTAGTATCAGTTGACCATGTATAAGTCCAGTTATTATCAGCTGAAAGCTCTACCTCTTTATACAAAGAACCGTCAGATGAAAAGATTTGTGCTGTAATTGACTTAGGACGCTTTGATGAATCAGCTTCATCTTTCCAATACTTTGTTACTTTGTATTCAGTTGGAGTAACAATATCTGTATTAACAGTAAATTTAGCATTAACATCAATAGTAGTATTTACATTATTAAGATTGATATGCACTATAACCGGTGAAGGTGTATACAGCTTCTGGCCGTTCTCGATGTCCTTAACCAATGGTTTTGCTGTAAAAAGATACAGACCGGTTTGCTTTAAACTAAATGATGCTACTCCGTCATCTCCTGTAGCTACTGACTGCAAAGGACTAAGATTTTTTGAAGCAGCATGAGTATCAAAGGAAACTGCCAGCTTCGACATATTGTCTTCAGACAAATCGGAAAGATCAATATCTGCGTCTGCAAAGTCGTCAACAAGAGTATACTGACCGCCTATTAGATCAAGTACACGGAATGCAGACCACTCAAAGCCCACTACAGGCTGTTCTTCATCCTTACATATTAAATTAATCGTTGTTTCGGATCTTGCTGACTCAGTTTCATCACTTGCTGCCATTGCAGGAAGTGAAGCTGCAATCATCATACACGCCGATAAACAGAAAGACGCTAAAGCCTTAAAGCTAAATCTTCTTTTATTTCGCATCTTATGGGCCTCCTCTATTCTTTGTTCTATTTTTAGATTTGTTATATTTTTCAAGTGCTGTATGCCTGTTATGCTTTTCTCGCTTAGATTGACTGTGCCAATATACAATAAGCAAAATCAGAAGGGGAATTGCGATATATGGAATAACAAGCATTGGGTCTACCTGTACTGCATCAGATGTAACATTAACTTTTGACGCACCCTCAGGACTGCTGATTCTATGCCCACGAACTAAAAGTCTGTGAGTATTGATACCCAAAGGAGTACAGGTCATAAGGGTTACATAGTCCTCGCCGGAAACAGGATACAAATCAGTAACGTTGTCAGGCAGAACAATTTTAATCTGATCAACCTCATAATACATAACGCGGTTGAGTACTGTTATACTAAAATAATCACCTTCACGAAGTTTATCAATATCAGTAAACAGCTTTGAAGAAACAAGTCCTCGGTGTGCAGAAATAACTGCGTGGTTTCCTTTACCGCCTATGGGCAAGGTTGTTCCTTCTAAATGTCCTGCAGCAATATTCAAAACATCAACGCTTGTTCCATGGTATATCGGCACTTCCATTTTAATTTTAGGAATACTTATATATCCCATTATTCCTGTGCCGGTTATGTCAAGAATTTTATCATAATTGGGAACATTGTCATAATCAGTCAAAGGTGAAGCCAGTTTTTTCAACTTTTCATTATAACCTTCAGCCTCTTTAAACATTTTCTCAATATCATCTTTTTTTGTGGTAGAAACCACCTTATCATAATTTGCTATATTGTTTTTAAATCGACTTTCATTATACCAATCACTAAAGGTAGGATAAAGCATTACGGAGAGTCCCACGAGTAAAAAAACTACCAGTACAACTGTTATTATTGCACTTTTCTTATTCTTTTTCTTCATGAAACCCTCCCTAATGCCTGCCGGCATCAGCCGGCAGGATAATAGGTAAAAACTCAGCTAAAAGCTGTTGAAATAACTAAGTTAATAATTTAAATTAGTCTTCTTCTTTACCAAGACGCTTCTTTGTGATAAGAAGAACGCCAGCGCCGAGAACTACGATACCGCCGCAAACATAGAGAA
>JBJFBR010000175.1:7345-10515 GCA_051888545.1 Oscillospiraceae bacterium | reverse complement strand
ATATGAATAATCTCGTTATCATAAGCAACTGTTGGATAAAGACAGCCAAGATATTCCACCGTTTCTGCTTCTGCTCCGATTTCTTCCTTCAGCTCACGAATACCGCATTCACGGTGATCCTCACCTTTTTCAAGCTTGCCGGCCGGCACTTCAAGCAAAACTTTCTTGAAAGGATATCTGAATTGTTTTACACAATAAATATTCCCCTCATCATCAATGGGGATAACGCACACTCCCCCGGGATGATGTATAAGCTCTCGCATGGATTTATGTCCGTTATCTAATTCTATTTGCTCTTTTGTAAGCTCAACAACCTTTCCGTTGTAAATATGTTCAACGGAAAGGGTTTTTTCATGTTGTATCATATGAATTCTCCTTATTAATTCTTTTTGATCTTTTTCTTTGAGCCGGTACCTGATTTTTTGTTTAAATAAATCGAACCGCCGATATATGCAGCAAATACGCCGATTCCGACAAATGTTATAACTGTTCCGGCTTTTAAGCCCGGTGTGCTGTATCTGAATGTTATAGTATTGTCGCCCTTGCTGCATCTTACTGCCATAAAGCCATAGGATACCTTTTCTATGGTGGCAGGTGCACCGTTAACTTCAGCTGTCCAGCCTTTATCATAAGGTACGCTGAAGAATACAAGACGGTTATTGTCTAAGGCGATTTTAGCGTCAAAGCCTTCAGAACTTTCTTTGAAGTAGTAGCATGACTGAGCTCTTCTTGCTTCACAGGCTTTTGCATAGCTTGCTCTGTCTCTTGTTAGATTTGTGTCATAGGGTTCAATGCAGTCAGAGTATTTGCTGATCTGTTCATTACTGAGAACCAATGCTTCCATAAGGAGATTTGCTTTATCTGCATTATCTCCATTGCTTTTAATTGCATTTGTGTTTATGTATTTATCATATGCAAAGCCCATTGGTACCCAATTCTGATTTTCATAAATGTTGAAACCGTTCTGGGTATCAACATATTTGAAGTCTGCCAGGCTTTGCTGGTATTCATCAGGATTATTTTCCGCAGTTCCGTTTATCTGTTCATCGCTAAGCTGCTGGAAATAATATCTTACGGATAAAAGTCCTCTAAGTGCGTAGATGTCAGGTTCGATTCTTGAGGCAACATCACGAGTCTGGCCGATTGACTGGTAGAAGTCCATAATTGAACTTGAAACAACACTATGGAATGTTCTCATAGATGACAGATGCCAGAACATACACCAGTTATCTACATCCGGAGAAGTATCAATTCTGTAAAAGCTATTGCCGTCATCATTAAATTCTGCGTCAAGCTTTTCTAAGTCTAAATTCTCGCTGCCGTATATACCGTTTTTAATATACTTATAGTGCATATATTCGCCCTGCTCAGAACCGTAGTTAACCATTGTTGCCATACAAACGATACAGCAAACAGCTGTCATCAGGGCAATGATCTGACGTCCCTTTTTCATTCTGACTATAAATATTGCGGCAACAATCAAAGCAATCATGAATACAACGGTAAGTATTGCCTGAATATTGAACAAATCCTTATACTCCGGAATTTTGCCGAATACAAGCTTTCCGTTTTCCTGAGTCGGCAGCAAGCCTATTCCCACAAAGAACAGTCCGCCGATTACTGTAAACAGTAAGCCTTTTTTCAGATCTTCCGGGTTCTCATCCATAACTTTTGCACTCATAAGGCACATAATTAATATTGGCATATAGAACCATCTTGCATAGTATGAACCGTTAAACAGCATAAACGAGCAGTTTAAGATTGGAATGCAAGCCATTATCAAGCATATAATAATCAATTTTGATGCCCAGTTCTTTTTGCGTGTTCTCATAAATGCCGCAACACCGCATACAGAGAACATAGGCAGATATCCGGCGATAGACGCCCACCTTGCATTGTCTGATTTAAGAATATTGATGCGAGCAGGCATATCCGAAACCATAAAGAATGCCTGCAGAATTCGTGGAATACGGACATTCTCACTATATACGACCATATCAAGACCGTAGAGTCTGCTTTCAAGACGAGGATTGCTTAAAATATCCAGGCAGGCAGGCAGGAGTATAATCGCTGACATCATAACGCCTACAACGGATTCCAAAGCTAAAAATCCGAATGTTTTAAGATTGAAGTCTTTTCTGAATTCTTCATCAGTTAATCTTACCACAAAGTAAATTATGAGGAAAATAATTTCACTGGCAAAGAAGAAATAGCTTATGCAGGCACAAATTGCAACAGGAATGGCAAATGCACCTTTTTTCTTGTCCTTTACCAGCATTTCAAATCCCAGAAGAAGCATCGGGAAAAATGCCGTAGCGTCATGGAAGTGATTGAAGAATACGTTATATACCTGAAATCCTGAATAAGCATACAGTATGCCGCCGATAAAGCAGGCACTTGGGGAAGTGACAAAACGTCTGATGAAAGCATATGCAAATACAGCTGCCACAGCAGTTTTAAATGCCAAAAGCCATGGAATCAAAAAGGGTACGGCTTTTATCGGGAAAACAGTGGTTATCCAGAAAAATGGACTTCCCAAAAGATAGAAGGCATATGAACCGATAAAGCTTGATCCCAGATCTGTACCCCAGTCCCAGCCTGCGATACCGCCGCTGCGAATAACATCGTTGGCATGCTGATAGAACATAACCTGCTGAGAGTTGAAGTCGCCGTAATAAAGAAAAATTCCGTCATTTGCTATCATTGTAGGAAGAAATGACAGCATCATTCCCACAAAAGCTGTAATAAAAAGCAAAAGATAAAGTTCTTTTTGCTTTTTTTCAGTTGAATGTTTTAAAAAAGCTGATTTTCCGAGCATAAAATAAACCTCATTACTAAATTATTGTCAATACATAAAAGTATATCATATATCTTTCATTTTTTCAATAGATTTTCACAATTTGATTTAAATAAAACAGCATTTTTTTGTTCTATGATTAGGTGTATGGACATATAAATATACAAAAAGTCTTGGAAAGAGGGATAAATATGTTCATCAAAACCATAAAACTAAAAAAGCCGAAAGCCGCACTGGCGGGGATTATTGTAATTATTTTAGCAATTATAGCGGTAATATTTGCGGTTACGGGAAGTCTCTCAAATAACAAGAAGCTGGAAATGACAAACGAAAGTCAGCGTCAGGAATTTATGAGCAGTCTTGGCTGGAAGGT
>JBJFBR010000175.1:0-7245 GCA_051888545.1 Oscillospiraceae bacterium | reverse complement strand
TTTATGCAGGGACTGAAACGATAAAAAGGAATAAAAATATGCTTATAAGACTTGATAAATACATATCTTCACAGCTTGGCGACATCTCCAGAAGCAAGGTCAAAGAGCTGTGCAGAAAAGGAAAAATCACCGTCAACGGAAATGTATGCAAAAAAAGTGATATTAAAATTCAGACTGACAAAGACATGATAGTCGTTGACGGAAAGGAAATTAAATATAAAGAGCACATATACATTATGCTTAATAAACCTCAGGGTGTTGTATGCTCTACCCGTGACGGAAAATCCCCGACTGTTTTGAGCCTTGTGCCGAAGGAGCTGTTTCGTGAGGGTATGTTTCCTGCAGGGAGGCTTGACAAGGATACGGAAGGCTTTGTGCTTATCACCGATGACGGTGAATTTGCACACCGGATTCTTGCACCCAAAAGCCATGTGCCAAAAACATATCTTGTAAAGCTTGAAAAGCCGCTGGACAAGCTGAATGTTGAGAAATTTGAGAAAGGCTTAACAATTGACGGCGGTGAAAAATGTATGCCTGCAAAACTTATGCCTGATGAAAAAAATGAATTTTTATGCAAACTGGAAATTCATGAAGGCAAATATCATCAGGTTAAGCGTATGTTCCAAAGCGTGGGAAATAAAGTGGTGCATCTCAAGCGGATTGCTATGGGAAATTTAGTGTTAGATAACGGTTTAAAGCCGGGTGAATGCCGTGAGATTTCTGACGAAGAAATAGGGCTTTTGGTGTCAAAATAGCTGCATAAATTCCATATATTGGAAACAGTTAGTTATTTTTAGGCAATGTAAATAAAGTATAAGTGTAAAGTTTAGTGAAAAAAGCACTTGTAAAACTTACTGTTTTTTGGTATCATATATACATAGCTAATTGCTTATGGAATTTACAAGGAGGCTTTTTTAAATGGCAGGCGTATCATTAAGACACATCTACAAAAAATATCCAGGTAACGTTGTTGCCGTAAAGGATTTCAATATCGAAATCAAAGACAAAGAATTTATTATTCTCGTAGGACCTTCAGGCTGCGGTAAATCAACAACACTCAGAATGATCGCAGGACTTGAAGAGATCAGTGACGGTGAGCTTTATATCGGAGACAGACTTGTAAACGATATTGCTCCTAAGGACAGAGATATTGCAATGGTTTTCCAGAACTATGCTCTTTATCCGCATATGACAGTATTTGAGAATATGGCTTTCGGTCTTAAGCTCAGAAAAGTTCCTAAGGACGAAATTGCAAGAAAGGTTGAAGAAGCTGCAAGAATTCTTGACATTGCTCACCTTCTTGAAAGAAAGCCAAAGGCTCTTTCCGGTGGTCAGAGACAGCGTGTTGCTTTAGGCCGTGCTATCGTTCGTGACCCTCAGGTATTCCTTCTTGACGAGCCGCTCTCAAACCTCGATGCTAAGCTCCGTGCTCAGATGAGAACAGAGATTTCTAAGATTCACAAGAAATTGGGTACAACATTCATTTACGTAACCCATGACCAGACAGAAGCTATGACAATGGGTGACAGAATCGTTGTTATGAAAGACGGTGTTGTTCAGCAGATCGATACACCTGCTAACCTTTACAACACACCTGTTAACCTCTTTGTTGCTGGATTTATCGGTTCACCTCAGATGAACTTCATTGATTCTAAGCTTCTCAAAGTAAACGGCAAGTATGTTGTTGAATTTGGTTCTGAAGATACTAAGGAAACAAGAGGCGTTAAGTATACTGTAGAAGTTCCTGAATCAAAAGCAGATGCAGCTGCTCTTGAGCCATTTGTAGGCAAGGATATCGTTCTTGGTATTCGTCCTGAATGTATCCATGACGAAGATATGTTCCTTTCAGCTGCTACAACAGGCGTTATCAATGCTAACGTTGAAGTAACAGAAATGATGGGTGCTGAAACTTATCTTTATCTTGAATGTGAAGGTATTCCTCTTACTGCAAGAGTATCACCTCGTTCAACAGCCAGACCTCAGGATAAGATTAAGGTTGCTATTGATCCTAACAGAATTCATATCTTTGACAAGGCTACTGAAAAGACTATTGTAAACTGATAATATAATTCAACATAAATAACCCTTCCGAGATTTTCGGAAGGGTTTTTGTTTTAATATGAATTTCCGGCCAAAGGGAAGGAAGTCTGTATTTTAGAATATACACAGTACAAACCCTATTCTGCATAATTCTGAAACATAAACTTCCTGCCCTTAAGCCGGAAATTATAGGTTTATGATTTAACCATATCGTTATCTCTGAAAAACAGTGATATACACCAAATGGCTGAAATCGCCACAAGGACATATATTATGCGGCTGAATACCGCTGCTGTTCCTCCGAAAATGAAGGCAACCAAGTCAAATTGGAATATGCCCATAAGTCCCCAGTTTATACCACCAATTATTAAAATTAAAAGTGCAATTCTGTCAAGCATTTTTACACCTCCTCGTGTAAAAATATTATTGACGAAAAATTATAATATATTCAAAAAAATATTTTAAAATATAAAAACACTTAAAATTTATAATGATGTTATAATTATAATGAAACAAATATCCCGAGACTTCTTTCCAGGATGCCGTTCATATATGCAATGGCTGTTCCGTAATTTGTGAATGGTATAGCTTTGTTTTCGGCTGATTTTCTGCGGTGCTGCATTTCCTTTTCATTAAGCATACATCCGCCGCAGTGAATGATAAGCTGATATTTTTCCAAATCTTCCGGGAATGCTGTTCCTGATGAAAATTCAAGTTCAAAGCTTTTACCGGTATATTTATGCAATAGCTTTGGCAGCTTTACGGTACCGATATCTTCGCATTGGCGGTGATGAGTGCAGCCTTCGGCTATGAGTATTTTGTCACCGTCCTGAAGTTTGTCAATGTATTTCGCACCTTCCACGGCTGTTTTCAGAAATCCTTTGTATCTTGCCATAAGGATTGAAAATGACGTAAGAGGTATGCTTGCAGGCACAATTTTTGATACAATTTTAAAAGCCTGACTGTCGGTTATAACCATTTTCGGAGTGGTATCAAGATTCTGCAAAGTCTTTTCAAGCTCAGTCTCACGGGTTACGATGGGAATTCCTCCTGCTTCAAGAATATCTCGTATTACCTGCTGCTGTGGTAAAATCAATCTGCCTTTTGGAGCAGCTGAATCTATTGGCACAACAAGCACATAAAAACCGTACTTTTCCACCATATCTGCAATAAGATGTCTGGGTTCCTGATCGGTGTGTGCAAGGGTGCCGATTTTTTCTTTAAGCTCATAAATATTCAGATTTTCCTTTGCACTTATATATATTTCATTTTCTTTTGTGTCAGCATGTTTTTCAATCAGATCGCATTTATTGTATGCAATTATATAAGGAAGTTCGCGTTCTTTAACCAGCTCTATAAGCTGATTATCTACTGATGTTATACCCGTTTCGCAGTTGACTACAATTACGGCAATGTCGGTTTTGTTCAGTACCTGTTTGGTTTTCTCGATTCTGAGTTCTCCGAGTTTGCCTACATCGTCAAATCCCGGTGTATCAATTATCATAACAGGGCCTAAAGGCAGAAGTTCCATAGATTTATACACGGGGTCAGTTGTCGTTCCCGCAACATCGGAAACTACAGCAAGCTTTTGACTTGTAACAGCATTAACAACGCTTGATTTTCCTGCATTTCTGCAGCCGAAAAATGCAATATGTATTCTTTCTCCTGAAGGAGTTGTATTTAAGCTCATTTTATCACCATCTTAATATAAAAATAATGCTGCAAAAACCTTTGCGTCTTTGCAGCATCTCTGAATTATTAATCTTGTGCTGAGAAGTTTGTTTTGTCTACTCCGCAAACCGGGCAAACGAAATCTTCAGGAACATCTTCCCACTTTGTTCCGGCAGCAATGCCGTTATCAGGATCTCCTGCAGTTTCATCATAAATATAACCGCATATATTGCAAATATATTTCATTGAAATTCCCTCCTTTCTTAAACTAAAAAATTATAAATCAAAAAACTTGTTTATTAATGTGTGGCCTTTGGGAACAAATACGCCTGTAGCTTTTGCTGTTTCTTCAGTAAACTCAGGCTGTCCCTCAACTTCGTCCTTTTTATGATAAATCATATAAGGTATTGGATCGTTGGTATGTGTTCTCAGCGACAAAGGAGTAGCATGGTCAGGACAAATAAGTACTTTGTAGTCATCATACTGTTCCAGAGCATCCAGTACCGGTCCAAGGATTTTTTCGTCTATAAGTTCAATGGATCTTTTTTTGTTTTCAATTTCATGTCTGTGACCGCATTCATCAGGGGCTTCAACATGGATATATACAAAATCCTGCCCATTTGCAAGCTCATTTATACAAGCCTGAGCTTTTCCGTCAAAATTTGTATCAATATAGCCTGTAGCACCCTCAACATTGACAACATTCATTCCTGTGAAAACGCCGATGCCTTTGAGCAAATCAACAGCTGAAATCATTGAGCCTTTAAGACCGCTGTATTTTTCAGAAAACGGTGTAAGAGATTTTCTTACGCCTTCGCCCCAGAGCCACATGGAGTTTGCAGGACGTTTACCTCTTTCAATACGAGCCTTATTGACCGGGTGATCTTTGAGCAACTCATAGCTTTTGACCATCATATCATAAAGCTTTTTTGTATTTGGATGAGTAGGGATGTATTCTTTAATTGGTTTTCCTGTAATATCGTGAGGAGGTGTAAGTGTACCCACATCAAGAGTTCCGTTATTCCAGATAAGGCAATGACGGTAGCTTACTCCTGAATAAAGCTGAAATTCATCGTTGTTGAAATGTTCAGCAAGATAATCTATAAGAATTTTTGCTTCCTCAGTGGAAATATCATCTGCACAATAGTCAATAATTGTTTTATCTTCGTAATTTGGTTCATCGGAAAGTGTTACAAGGTTGCATCTGAATGAAACATCGGTTGGTTTCATATCAATGCCGATTGAACCTGCCTCCAGCGGAGATCTGCCTGAATAATAAATGCTTGGATTATAGCCCAGAATTGAGAGGTTTGCTACGTCTGAACCGGGCTTTAAACCGTCGGCAACGCTTTTTACAAGACCCAGTCTTGATTTTTTTGCAAGTTTATCCATATTCGGTGTAACTGATGCTCCCATAGGAGTTTTATTGCCAAGTTCCTCTACGGGATAGTCTGCCATTCCGTCACAAAGCAAAACAACATATTTTGTCATAAAAACTCTTCCTTCTTAATAATATTGAATATATTTATTTTACCACATTTTTATACAAATTGCAATAGCTTTTTAAATTATTTGTCCGTAGCTCAAGGACAAACGTATTTCACAAAAATACACAAAAAATTAACATAAAGTTCGTTATTTGTACTCTTGACTAATTTTGAAAAAGTACTATAATCAATAAAGGTGCTATATTTATAAGCGATTATTGGAAAAGGAGTATATGAATTTTGGTAAAGGTAGTTAAATTTGGCGGAAGTTCTCTTGCCAGTGCAGAACAGTTTAAGAAAGTTGCAGATATTATTCATGCAGATGATTCAAGAAAATTTGTTGTCCCATCAGCTCCGGGAAAAAGATTTTCAGAGGATACAAAGGTTACCGATATGCTTTATGCATGCTATGAGCTTGCATCTGAAGGAAAAAATTTTGATAACGAGTTTAATAGAATCAAAGAGAGATACTATGAGATTATACACACTTTGAATATTGATGTATCTCTTGAAGAAGAATTTGAAAAAATCAGATTCAGCTTTATCGGCAAAGCAGGAAGAGACTATGCTGCTTCAAGAGGTGAATATCTTAACGGCATAGTGCTTGCAAAATATCTGGGATATGAATTCATCGATGCTGCTGATGTTATTTTCTTTGGAGATGACGGTACTTTTGATGAGGAAAGAACTATCGAAACTTTCAGAAAGAGAATTGAGGGTATTGAGAGAGCTGTTATCCCCGGATTTTACGGTTCTATGCCTAACGATACAATAAAAACATTTTCAAGAGGCGGCTCGGATATTACAGGTTCTATCGTTTCAGAAGCTGTAAGAGCAGATCTTTATGAGAACTGGACAGACGTTTCAGGCTTTCTGATTGCCGACCCAAGAATTATAGAAAACCCATTGCCGATCAAGACAATCACATACCGTGAACTCAGAGAACTTTCATATATGGGTGCAACAGTACTTCATGAGGATGCAATATTCCCTGTAAGAAAAGCAGGAATTCCAATAAACATCAAGAATACTAATGCTCCTGATGATTTCGGTACAATGATAGTTGAAAGCACTTGCCACAAGCCGGACTTTACAATTACAGGTATTGCAGGAAAGAAAGGATTTTCTGTTATCAATATTGAAAAGGACATGATGAATGCTGAGGTCGGATTCGGCAGACGTGTTCTTGAGGTTCTTGAAAAGAACGGAATTTGCTTTGAGCATATGCCTTCGGGAATTGATACTATGAGTATTATTGTTCATCAGAAGGAATTTGAGCCTAAAGAACAGGATATCCTGGCAGGGCTTCATAGAAATGTTCAGCCTGACTTTGTTGAAATTGAAAGCGGTCTGGCACTTATTGCCATTGTTGGACGAGGCATGAGAGCCAACAGAGGTACTGCAGGCAGAATTTTCTCAGCCCTTGCCCATGCTCATGTAAATGTTAAGATGATCGACCAGGGCTCAAGCGAGCTTAATATTATTGTTGGTGTAGATGAAAATGACTTCGATGCTGCCATCAAGGCAATATATGATATTTTTGTTACTTTTAAGCTTTAATTGAAAAAAACATTTAAGGCAGAGCCTTTTGCACTCTGCCTTTTATGCTATTTGTAGCCATATGCAATATATTTTTTGCTATATTATTGTGCATTTTGACAAAATAAAAATTTGCTATTGACAACGGCGAAAAAAGAGTGTATAATAAATAAGTCGTCAGATGAAACACAAAAATGTGTAATATTTAAGCTGGTGTAGCTCAGTTGGTAGAGCAGCTGATTTGTAATCAGCAGGTCGGGGGTTCGAGTCCGTCCACCAGCTCCATTTTTGTCAATTATAAGTTAAAGTGATTTTGAGTTCGTTTCAATAAGTTGATTTTGCGAAAGGACTCGAACCCGAAAGGGCAAAAAGCGTTAAGAAAGGCTGACGGTGTCAGGCTTTTAGCTTTTTGGTCGCAGCGACTTTAGGAGCAAGACACAGACGCATGGTGTCGTCCGTCCACCAGCTCCATTTTTGTCAATTATAAGTTAAAGTGATTTTGAGTTCG
>JBJFBR010000174.1:1820-10552 GCA_051888545.1 Oscillospiraceae bacterium | reverse complement strand
TGCGTGAATATAAATGGTATCAGCGTCATCAGTTCCCCGTTATGGCAAGCACACCCCAGGCTAAGGGATTTTTTGCCAAGCTGGCACGTGGCGATGCTGCCAAGAACCTGCCTGAGGCACAGTTTACAAGCACAGCAAACCTTGCCAAGCTTGCAAGAGTTAAAGCTTTAAGTGAAGAAACCGGCTATAGCCCATCTGTTATTTCCTTAGGATATCTGTCAAGTCAGCGATTTTTCATTTCATCGGTGTTTGCCGTTTCAAAGCTTTGGCAGCTTGAAGAGGATATGCTTGCACAGGATTTGAAATTTGACGAAAAAACCGTTGCATTTCTGGAAAACAAACTTGGTACAACATATAACTGGTCAAAAGATGATTAAAAAAATCAGCTATGCAGTAATTGCATAGCTGTATTTTTATTCTCCTGATGTTTCATTGTGACTTGAAACCGTTGTATCGCTGCTGTCTGTTTTGCTGTCAGCCTGGGAATCATATTTTATCGGCTCCGTTGTAAGTCCCGGGTCATTTGTTTCTGTTGCCTGCTTGTTTAAATCATTTGCGATTTTTGAGAACACCTTGAAGTTTATATCATATTTCTCATTCATTTCTTCAAGAGAACAGTTCATAGTTTTTGCAGGCTGTCTGATTGCAAGATATACGTCGTTTGGAAGCGATTCAAAATCTATTTCTTTGGCAAACAGCTGCATATTCAATGAAAGCCCTTTGTCTGTGATATATTTATTGTCAGGGAATTCTGATTTTACATTTTTGAATATTTCCTGAACAGTTTCATCAGTGTTGGAATCGCATATCAGCATTAAAGCGTCTCCTGACTGCAATGCACCTGCTACCTTGTTCTGATAGGTGGTATGCATTTCATCAAGCTTGTTTTTGTCCAGCGGTGCAATAATTACCTCTGCCTTGACTTCACCGTCATCGTTTATATCAGTCATATATTTTTCAAAGAAGTTTTCAAGCTCTTCTTCTCTGTACTGCAAACCGTTGTTGGCAACCATAAGAATCTGTAAATCAGGCTTGGTGCGGGACAATGTGTCATAGGTTATATAGCCTGCTACAAGAATCAGAAATGCCACAAACAGTATTATCCATTTAAAATGATACCAGATATTTGCAAGTTTTGCCGTTCCGTGAAGCTCTATTTTTGGGTCGTGATGTTCCTGAAATTCTTCCGAATCATCTATTACACCGTTTTTCAGCTTGAGAAGTTCAATTCTTTCCTGCTGCAAACGCTTTTCACGGTTTTTCTGTTCCTGAATTTCTTTTTCTCGTCTTGCTTTTTCAGCCTGCTGTGCGAGGAGCTTTTGCTTTCTTGCCTGTTCAGCCATTTCTTTTTCATATTCATAGTCTTCATTTGGTATGACTTTTTTTGCATCGTTTTCCGGATTTGATTTTTTGTTGTCATTCATTCTGCTGTTCATACAATTTGTATGCCTCCATAGTTCTGACGGTTATAATGAATGCACCCATTATATAATATAAATATTAACTTGGTGTTAACAAACAAAAATATAATTGATATATTTCAGATTTAGTGCTATAATTTACAAAAGGGTGTTTAATATGAAAAAACTATGTATCGCTTTATGTGTGTGTATGCTTTCATTAATGCTTGTTTCCTGTTCAGATGTCAAAAGCAGTTTTACCGCTGACGAAATTATAACAGCTGTTTTTGAAAAGCACACAGACAGCCGGATTGATTCAAAGCTGAATATATCTGACGATATGTTTAAAAATAATTGTGAAAAGCTTTATGATACAAGCATTGAAAATATCTCTGACGGTGCATATGCTTATTCAGAAAATTCTCAGTATGCTGATGAAATTTCCGTGCTCAAATGTGATAATTCCGAAGATATTTTAGAAAAACGTCTGGAAAAGCGCAAGGCATTGTTCAGCGGATACAGCGTTACCGAAGCCCACAAGCTGGAAAATGCAAAGCTGTTTTCAAAAGACGGTTATGCTTTTCTGATAGTATCGGACAATGCAGAACAGCTGCAAACCGAAATAGAAGATTATATGAAATAGGAGGACAAAACTATGCCGTTTATTAATGTAAAAACAAATGTGAGCGTTGCTGCCGACAAGCAGGAAAGCCTTAAATCTGATTTGGGAAAAGCAATTTCTGCAATTCCCGGAAAGTCAGAAAACTGGCTGATGGTAGGGATTGAACCTGAACATATTTTATATTTCCAAGGCTCTGACGAACCTGCCGCAATGGTTGAGGTCAGCATTTACGGAAAAGCCGATTCATCGTCCCTGAATGCTTTAACAGCTGAAATCTGTAAAATCGTGAATGACAATCTGGGGATTTCCCCTTCACGAACATATGTTAAGTATATGCAGACTCCCGATTGGGGCTGGAACGGAGGAAATTTCTGAAACGGCATAAAAGCCCTTTAGAATACTCAAAAAACAAATGATTATCTGATTTATCCAATTCAAAATATATAAACAAAGCGTTGGTAACTTTTTATAGTTTTCCAACGCTTATTTTGTGCAAAACATTTATTTTATTTTTTAATTTTGAATATCCTGTTCATAAATGCACATTCATGTGCACAAAAATGTCGTTTTTCCGCTATTTATAGAAGGGGTCCTAGCGTGGACGGCGCAACGGTTCAGGGGCTCGCCCCTGGTGCACAAAATTGCCGTTTTCCCGCTGTTTATAGAAGGATACCTTTCTTCAAAAAACATAACAGGAGCGATAAAATGACAGAAAAGAATTATCACACAGACAACAAAAGCTTTATGATGTATAAGGATTGGGAAGAGCTGTTTCTGGCACTGGAGAGCGATGAACAACGGGGACAGCTGCTGAGGGCATTGTTTGCCTTTGCAAAACGAGGAGAAACTCCGGAGCTGGAGGGAGCAGTAAAAATGGCATTTCTGGTAATGTCACAGCAGATTGACCGTGACGGTCAGAAGTGGGAAGAAGTTTGCAGAGAAAGAGCAAAAGCTGGAAGAAAAGGCGGACTTCATTCTCCTAAAGAAAAATATAATTCTGATAAGCAAAAGGAAGCAAAAGAAGCAAATGCTTATTTTGCTAAGCAAACACAAGCAAAACAAGCTGATAAAGATAAAGAAGAAGACACAGACAAAGAAACAGAAAAAGATAAAGATACAGTTACAGATACAGAAGAAGAGAAAGAAACAGATACAGATACAGAGAAAGACAAAGATACAGAAAAAATGCTTACGCAAGAGGAATTTGATGAGCTTGTCGGTCTGTCGTCTTTGTCGTCTGTGAGAAAATATCTTTCTAAAATTTCTGACTGGCAGTCTGTCAGTCACAAGACTATACGAAGTCCCTATAAAACAATAAAATCCTGGATTGAACAGGACAGAAATGCAAAAAAGCAAAGCGTTCAATCTCAGGATAAATCAACTTATGAAAATGGCTGTAATAGCTGTGAAAACGGTGATAAGCCCTCATATGACCTTGATGAATGGGAACAATGGGCTCTGAATTTTAACCCTATGGAGTCTTTAAAGGGCTAGGACTTTTAGTATTATATAAACCTGCGTCGCGGGTGCAAAAATAATGTTACGGACAAACTACCCCGTATTGCCCCGTGCGGGCTAGCACTGGTGCGCCTGACAGGAATCGAACCTGCGGCCTCAAGAGTCGGAGTCTTGCGCTCTATCCAACTGAGCTACAGACGCATATGGACAGCCGCATAATCGCAGCTGTCAGTGATATATCTGAAAATATTGCATTATCAGTCCGGAATCAGGAAAAATCTGTGCAACAGATATCAGTATTGATTATAGTATTCTCCATATTTGTTATCTCAGCTTTGAACCGCAAGGCAGACTCTGGTCAGGGAAGATAACGCTGGCAGAACCGTCAGGAGCGTCAGCAGCACAAATCATACCGTTTGATTCAACGCCGCAGAGCTTCACAGGCTTGAGGTTGGCAACAAGAATAATTTTCTTGCCGATAAGGTCCTCAGGCTTGTACCACTGGGATATTCCGGAAACTACCTGTCTGCCGCCCATTCCGTCATCGAGCTGTAAGCAAAGGAGCTTTTTGGACTTCTTCACCTTTTCGCATGATTTTACAAGGGCAACACGAAGGTCAACCTTTGCAAAATCATCAATGGTGATTTCGTCGGCAACAGGAGCAACCTCAATTTCAGGCTCTTCCTTAGGCTTGTTGTCGCCTATGATTTTGTTAAGCTCGTCAATTTCCTTGTCAACATCAATTCTCGGGAAAATAATCTCGCCCTTGTGAACTGTAACGTCCAATGGCAATACATTGAATTTGTCAGCATTTTCATAGGTTGCATCTTCTTCCTTTGCACCGATTTGTTCCCGGATTTTCGGCATTGTTGAAGGCATAAACGGTGAAAGCATTGTGGAGATAACTCTGATTGCCTCAAGGAGATTGTAGAGAACTGCTGCAAGACGGGGTTTGTTTGCTTCGTCCTTTGCAAGAACCCAAGGAGTTGTTTCGTCAATATACTTGTTTGCTCGGGAAACGACCTTGAAAATCTCTGCAAGAATATTGTTTAGCTGGGTTTTGTCAAGATATTCATCGCACTTTGCTCTCAGAGAGGTTACTTGTGCAATCAGGTCATCGTCAAATTCACCTGCACAGCGGTCTGTGATAAGTGTTCCGCCAAAGTATTTGTCAACCATTGCAACGGTTCTTGAAACAAGGTTGCCCAGTCCGTTTGCAAGGTCGGAATTTATTCTGTTTATCATAATTTCATTGGAGAAGGAGCTGTCAGCACCGAGAGCCATTTCACGGAGAATGTGGTATCTGATTGAATCAGCACCATAGCGTTCACCAAGAATGAATGGGTCAACAACATTTCCGAGAGATTTGCTCATCTTCTGTCCGTTGAATGTTATCCAGCCGTGAACAGCAAGATGCTTTGGCAGCGGCAAATCAAGAGCCATAAGCATTGCAGGCCAGATGATTGCATGGAATCGCATAATATCCTTTGCAACCATGTGAACATCAGCAGGCCAGAATTTATCATAGTCGTCATATTTTTCGTTCCAGAAACCAAGTGCTGAAATATAGTTTGAAAGTGCGTCTATCCATACATAAACAACATGGCCGGGATCGAAGGTTACAGGAATACCCCATTTGAAAGATGTTCTTGAAACACAAAGGTCCTCAAGACCCGGCTTGATAAAGTTGTTGACAAGTTCTACTGCACGGGTTTTAGGCTGAAGATAGTCTGTTTCGGTAAGGAGCTTTTCAATTCTGTCGGCAAATGGTGACATTTTAAAGAAATAAGCCTCTTCCTTAGCCTCAGTAACAGGACGGTGGCATTCAGGGCAGCATCCGTTTTCGTCAAGCTGTGATTCTGTCCAGAAGCTTTCGCATGGTGTACAGTATTTGCCTTTGTATTCACCTTTGTAGATATATCCCTTGTCATAAAGAGCCTTGAAAATTTTCTGAACGGTTTCAACATGATAATCGTCAGTAGTACGGATATATCTGTCATAGCTTATGTTCATAAAGCTCCAGAGCTTTTTGAAGTTTTCCACTATTTTGTCTACATACTCTTTAGGAGTAATTCCTTCTTCAGCAGCTTTCTGTTCAATTTTCAGGCCATGCTCATCAGTACCTGTAAGGAACATTACATCATAGCCCTGCATACGTCTGTATCTTGCAATAGAATCACAGGCTACAGTTGTGTAGCAGTGACCGATATGCGGATTTCCCGATGGATAATAAATGGGAGTAGTAATATAGAAAGGTTTCTTTTCCATAAAAATCACTGTCCTTTAGTATAGTATAAATTTAATTATATACTTTTTCCTGTATTTCGTCAAGTGCAAAACCTAAAAGTGTAATTTTTATTAATACAAAATGAATATTAGTAGGAATTATACGGAAAATTATAAAAAATGGTTGTGCTTAACGAAGAATTGTGATATAATAAATGTGTATAAGTTTAGCTTAAAAATGCTGATTGGAGGTATTTTTTATGAAAAGCAGCAATAAAAGTCTGCACATAAGTGAAGACGTAATTATAGGAACTATAGTCAATGCAGTAATGGAAGTTGAGGGTGTCAGCAAAATTGCACCTGTGCCGAAAACAATCAAGCAGCTGTGGTTCAACAAGCCCAATCACGGGGAAATTAAAATTGATATGTCAAAAGATGTGCTTTCGGTAGCAATGGGAGTTATTCTGAAAAACGGAGTTAAAGCTCTGGCAGTTTCGGAAAATATCCAGAATTCCGTAAAGGACGCTGCTCAGAATATGCTGGGCATAACAGTTTCCAAGGTGAATGTTACCATAAGAGGCATAGATAATTAAGAAGGATGTGTTGGTGTGTCTGTAAAAAGACGTGATATAAGAGAAAGTGCTTTTATAATTATTTTTGAAAGCTCTTTTCAGGAAGATTCAATAGATGAAATAGCACAGACAGCATTGGAAAACGGCGATATTTTAATCAATGACGATGTTGTTAAGCTTGCAAAGAATGTATGCGGAAATATACCGAAGCTTGATGAGATAATAGCAAAATACAGCAGGAAAAGAGCCGTTGAAAGAATACCGAAGGTTAATCTGGCTATTTTAAGACTTGCAATTTATGAGGCGGTTTATGATGACAAGGTCCCTGTAAATGTTGCAATCAGCGAGGCTGTTGCTTTGGCGGAAAAATATGCTCTTGACGCAGATGTTTCATTCATCAACGGCGTGCTGGGTTCTTTTTCAAGAAGTGACGATGCTTTAAAAAATGAGTAAAATTTTAGGAATAGATACAAGCAACTATACGACCTCCGTGTCGCTGCTGGATACAGAAAGTATGACTGTGGTGCAGAAAAAAATGCTGCTCCCCGTAAAACAGGGAGAAAAAGGTATTCGCCAGTCTGAGGCTGTGTTTCACCATACACAGCAGCTGCCGGTGGTTATGAATCAGCTGTTTGAAGAATGCGGCCGCTGTGTTCCTGATGGTATAGGAGTTTCGGTAACTCCAAGATTGGTGAAAGGCTCATATATGCCCTGCTTTACTGTAGGCAGTGGCTTTGCCGGCTCTTTTGGTGCTGTGACGGGGATTCTGCCTGACAAGACCTCTCATCAGACAGGTCACATTCTGGCAGGACTTTATTCCTGCCGGAAGCTTGATTTGCTGAAAAGCGATAAGCCCTTTATGGCTTTTCATGCCAGCGGCGGAACAACGGATCTGCTTTTGTGCAGGCCTGACACTGAAACGGTTATTGATGTGACCGAAATAGGACATTCTCTTGATTTGAAAGCCGGTCAGGCGGTGGACAGAGTGGGTGTAATGCTGGGTATGGCGTTCCCATGCGGCAAAGAGCTTGACAAACTTGCCTGCAAAAGCAATAAAAAGTACAGAATAAAACCGTCAGTCAAAGGTATGAGCTGCTGTCTTTCGGGAGTGGAAAACAAGTGCCGTGAGATGTATGACAGGAATGAACCTGAGGAAGATACGGCAAAATACTGCATTGATTATCTTATAGAATCTTTCAGCGGAATGCTTTGCAATGCCCGTAAGGAATACGGAAATATCCCTCTTGTCTGCGTAGGCGGAGTAATGTCCAACACTATGATAAACGCTTACATATCCCAAAGATTCAACGCATATTTTGCCGAGCCGGAGTTTTCCTGCGACAATGCAGTGGGTACGGCGGTTTACAGTGCTTTAAAAAAAGGAATGATATAGCTTGAGTTCAATTTTATCAGTTTCTCAGCTTAATAAATATATACATCTTAAAATCCAGTCTGACCTGAAATTGAAGGGAATAGCTGTCAGAGGAGAGCTTTCCAATTTTAATGTAAATTACAGGTCAGGTCATGCTTATTTCAGCTTGAAGGACGAGAACTGTGCAGTAAAGTGCATAATGTTTTCAAGCAATGTTCAGAAGCTTAAATTTATGCCCGAAAACGGAATGAGCGTTCTTGTCATCGGTAATGTTGATGTCTATGAGCGTGACGGTGTTTATCAGATTTCGGCATATGAAATGCACCCCGAAGGTCTGGGAGCAATGAATAAAGGGATTGAACAGCTTAAAGATAAGCTGGTTAAAATGGGGCTTTGCAGCGAGGAGATAAAAAAGCCTATACCCGTTATGCCAAAAAGAATTGCTGTTGTAACTTCCCCTACAGGAGCAGCACTTCAGGATATTATAAATATTCTTTCAAGAAGATATCCCATTTGTGAGCTGGTAGTGTTCCCGACTCTGGTACAGGGTGAAACCGCACCGGATTCCATAAGCTCGGCACTTATGAAAGCAGACCGCTGCGGTGCCGATACGCTGATTCTGGCAAGAGGCGGCGGTTCGCTGGAAGACCTTATGCCCTTTAATACCGAAAAGACGGCAATGGCGGTGGCAGGCTGCGTTACACCGATTATCACCGCTGTGGGACACGAAACGGACACTACTGTGGTGGATCTGGTTTCCGACCTGAGAGCACCCACGCCCTCAGCAGCGGCAGAACTTGCTTCGCCGAAAATGTCAGAACTCCTTGGTGCTGTGGATTTAATGACCGGTAAAATGACTAAGGCAATGGAAAATTCCTTTGCCGTAAAATATGATGAGATTTCTCAGTATTCCCATAAATTAAAACTGCTTGCCCCCGACAAAAAGCTTGAGGGCAGCCTGAATAATCTTGAAAATGCTTTGGAAAAGCTGAACAGACTTATGGAAAACAAAATAAATAAAAATGAGTTAAAGCTGACTAATTTTTCATCTCAGCTCAATGCCCTCAGTCCGCTGAACGTGC
>JBJFBR010000174.1:0-1720 GCA_051888545.1 Oscillospiraceae bacterium | reverse complement strand
TTAAAGCTGACTAATTTTTCATCTCAGCTCAATGCCCTCAGTCCGCTGAACGTGCTTAACAGAGGCTATTCCATTACCACTAAAGACGGAAAAGTCGTATATGAGGGGGAAAAGCTTTCGGCAGGGGACGAGGTTGAAATCACTTTCAGCGATGTAAAACGCAATGCGAAAATTATTTAGAAGGGACTTTTTGTTATGACATATGAAGAGTCAATGAAAAGACTTGGCGAAATAGTAAAAACTCTGGAAGAGGACAAGCTTTCCCTGGACGAGGCTCTGGATTTATATAAAGAAGGCGTAGAGCTTTCGGTGGATTGTAAAAAATCCCTGGAGGCTGCTAAGCTCCGTGTTAAAATTCTTTCCGAGAAGGAAAATGATGATACAGCAGAAGAACAGCTGTAAAAATTTACTATGGGGTATTACCCGTTTGGTTGAAAGGAATGGTCATAGATATGACTGAAAAAAACAATTCTTTGCTAAAAGATTACTGTAATAAAATAGAGGGAAAACTAAAGGAATTTACCGGGGACAAATCTTCGCCCCAGTCTGTTATATATGACGCTATGGAATATTCTCTTATGGCAGGGGGAAAGCGTTTAAGACCTGTTCTTATGCTTGAATTCTGCCGTATGTGCGGTGGAAATCCCGATGATATACTGGATATTGCCTGCACTATTGAGATGATTCACACATTCTCGCTGATACACGATGATCTGCCTTGTATGGACAATGATGATTACCGCAGAGGCAAGCCTTCATGCCATAAGCAGTTTCCTGAAAATATAGCACTGCTTGCAGGAGACGCTCTCAATACTCTGCCTTTTGAAGTTATTGCCGACTGTGCAATGAGTGGAAAAATTTCCGCACAAAAGGCTGTAATGCTCACATCAGTTCTGGCAAAGGCTGTAGGCTGCAACGGTATGATCGGCGGACAGGTTATGGATTTGCAGTCTGAGGGCAAGGAGATATCTCTTGATACACTTAATGCATTGCAGGAGAAAAAAACAGGTGCATTGATTGAGGCTGCCTGCGTTATGGGTGTTATACTTGGGGGAGATATGGACAAGCTTCCTTTGGCAGCAGGATATGCAGACTGTCTTGGCAGAGCATTTCAGATTGTAGATGATATACTTGACGTTACAGGCAGTTTTGAAGAGCTTGGCAAGCCTATCGGCAGCGATTCGGAGCAGAATAAAAATACTTATGTATCTCTTATGGGACTTGAAAATTCCGAAAAAGAGGCACAAAAGCTTACTGAAGATGCGCTTATGTATCTTGAAAAATTCGATAACAATGATTTTCTTGCTGAGCTTACGGCAAGTCTGTTAAGTCGAAGAAATTAACGGAGGATTTTTATAATGCAGACGGATAATAAAGCTGATTTGTATAATATGAATCTTCCCGAAGATTTAAAAAGTCTCAGCTATGACCAGTGTGACCTGCTTTGTGAAGATATAAGAAAGCTTCTTATCAGAACCGTGGCTGAAAACGGCGGACATCTTTCATCAAATCTGGGAACGGTGGAGCTTTCAGTTGCTTTACATAGAGTATTTGAATCACCGAAAGATAAAATTGTTTGGGACGTGGGACATCAGTCCTATACTCATAAAATACTGACAGGAAGATTAAATGAATTCGGCACTCTGAGAACAGAAAACGGTCTTTCGGGTTTTTGCCGTCCCGATGAATCGGAGCATGACGCTTTTATAAGCGGTCACAG
>JBJFBR010000173.1:0-10628 GCA_051888545.1 Oscillospiraceae bacterium | reverse complement strand
GAAAAAGTAGTATACATTTCCTGCAATCCCGAAACTCAGGCAAGAGACATATCCATACTTATACGCCATGGATACCGGGTTCGCAAGATCCAGCCGGTGGATATGTTTCCCCACACAGAACACGTTGAGTGTGTAGTAATGTTGACTAAGTCACATAATTGAAGTATTAAAAAAGCCTTTAAATAAGGGCTTTTTTTAGTGTAGATTTTTGACATTCCGATTATGAGAATGAAAAACACTAGAAAATTCTCGTGAAAACGAGGATATTTTTATAGTTGGGCATACAGGAATGTTGAAGTAGGGTCGGTTATATATAAATGTTGAAACTTTAGCTTTTGGTTTTTTATGTAAAAATCAAACATATTCACGATTGCCTGGTTGCAGGGTTGACATGGTTAAGCAACGGGACTTCTGATTAGTAACATATTTAAAATTAGGTGACATTCTAGCGGCTGTAAAAAGGCAAAGCTTCTATGCTGAACAGTCGGCGGTTGCTTAACTTCAAAATCTTTGAGGTAAATGTGTCAAGTGATATTGACAATTTCAGAGCTTTTTTATTTTAATAAAGCTTCACTTAATATTATTAATTTTTACAAAATTGTAAATATATTTTCTATACTTTACATTGCAAAAATAATGTGATATAATAAAATTATACATAAAAATAATGTAATTAATACTAATAAATATTAAAAATGTAATAAAATGAGGCCTGATATGTTTGCTGCACATATAAGAAAAGACATAAATGATAGTAACGAGAGTGAACAGTCTGTAAAAGAACATTGTCTAGGAGTTCAAAAAAATACTGAAGAATTTTCTGACAATCTTACTTTTATTGCCATTCTAAAAATTTCATCAATACTTCATGATATTGGAAAACTAACAGTAGATTTTGATGATTATATACATGGTATTAATAATTATTCCAGAGGTCAGATCGACCATTGTTTTGCGGGTGCTAAGTATATATTAGATTATGAAAAAGATACTAATGATGGGTTGCGCAGAGATACTGCAGAACTTATTGCCAGAATTATTATTTCACATCACGGACTTCACGATTGGGTGACTTGTAACAGCGAAAATTATTTTGCCGAGAGAATTGGAAAATCTGAGCGTTACGATGAGATAATGAAAAATTCCACTGAATTTTTATCCGATACTAATTTTGACGAGCTTTTTGAAAAAGCGGTAAAAGAATATGAAATACTGCATAACAAAATACTTGAAATAAGCGAAAGAGATAAGAAAAAGTATTGTTTCTATATGGGTATGCTTGAAAGACTTTTGGAATCGGTACTTGTTGATTCGGACAGAATTGATACGGCTGAATTTATGGAAAACAAGAGAATAATGCTTGACTATGACGTAAAATCAGTATGGGACAAAATGTATAAAAATGTTGAAAGCAAAAGTGACGAATTTAGAAAGCTTACCGATAAAATTTCTCTAAAGCGAATGAGTATTTCTGACCGATGTGCCGAGTTCTCAAAAAAGCCAAGAGGAATAGTAAAACTTGTTGTCCCCACAGGTGGTGGTAAAACACTTTCTTCAATGCGTTTTGCAATTAATTACTGCAGAAATTTTGGTATGGACAGAATTTTTTATATTGCACCTTTTATGTCAATCCTAGAACAGAATAGTGATGTAATAAAATCTTTGATAGAAGATGAAAAACTGTTTTTAGAATATCATTCTAATATTATTAGTGATTTGAATAATGATGAAGAACTGGCTGAATATGAATTGCGTACGGATTTATGGGATTGTCCTGTTATAGCAACAACTTTGGTTCAGTTTTTAAATACATTGTTTTCTGGAAATATGACCTGTGTAAGAAGAATGCACAGATTTATAAAATCAGTAATAATTATTGATGAAGTTCAGTCAGTTCCAATAAAATGTGTAAATCTATTTAATCTTGCAATGAATTTTCTTTCTGAGTGCTGTGAATGCACTATTGTTCTTTGTTCCGCAACTCAACCAACATTTGAGGACGGAAAATACGGTATCAGATTTGATGATGAAGAAAGTATGACGGGAGACTATACCGCTGATTTTGAGGATTTTAAAAGAACAGAAATAATATCTGCACTCAGAATGGAGCAGTACAGCTTTGAACAGGCGGCAGATTTCTGCGTTGAGAAATTTAACGAAAACGGAAACGCATTGATGATTGTCAATACCAAAAAAGCCGCTGCTGAGATTTTCGGATATATAAACGAACGGGATATTTCATACAACGACAAAAAGGCTGAGATTATTCATCTGAGCACTTCAATGTGTCCGAACCACAGAACCGAAATGCTGGACAAAATAAGAGGCTTTTTAAATGAAGATATTCCGGTAATATGTATCACAACTCAGTTAATAGAAGCCGGAGTTGATATTTCCTTTAATTGTGCAGTTCGTTCTCTTGCAGGTCTTGAAAGCGCCGCACAGGCGGCAGGAAGATGTAACCGACACGGTAAAGACAAATGCAGACCTGTGTACCTTATTAATATTAAAGACGAAAATCTTACAAAACTTAAACAAATCAAGGAAGCTCAGGATATTTCAAGACAGCTTATAGATTTTTCACCGAAAAACTTTTCTGATACAGGTATAATGTCACTATACTTCAAAAAGCTTTATCATGCTTTTGAGGATAATCTGGATTACAAAGTAAAGGTAAACGGTGTAAACACTACAATTTTGGATTTGTTGTCTTTAAACACCATATTTAATCCCCAATCGCACCATGCGGCTGATTTTTACAAAGCCCAGGCTTTTGCAACTGCCGGAAAGAAATTTGAGGTCATTTCAAATAACACTTTAAGTGTTATTGTTCCGTACACTGACGAGGCAAAGTATATTATTGAAAGACTTAACTGTGATATTGACTATGATGAGGAAAAAGGACTTTTGCGCAAGGCACAGAAGTATATAGTTAGTATATATTCTAATACAGAGCAGAAACTTGAATCCGAGAATGGAATATACGAATTAAACCATAAGGGGATTTTTGCGGCGGAAGACAGGTTTTACAACAGAGAACTTGGACTAACAACAGAACCCGCCGAACAGGAATTTTTAAGCTTTTAATCTCAGAAAAAAACCGTAAAGAATTATTATATACATAAAAGAAATTAAAAAGGAGCTGATATAATGAGTAAACCGATTTACCGAAATACAGTGGAGTTTTCGGTCAAAGGAAAATATGCATTGTTTTCGGACATTCTTACCCGTCCTGGAGGTGAAAAGGTAAGTTACCCTTATCCTACTTATGAGGCGCTGAAAGGTATTCTAAAATCCATATACTGGAAACCCACGTTCGACTGGATCATAGACTCCGTAAGAGTGATGAATCAGATTCAAACCTGCCGAAAAGGAACTCGTCCCATTAAATACGGCGGAGGTAACGATTTGGCGTTCTGCACATATCTTACAGACGTTGAATATCATGTCCGAGCACATTTTGAATGGAATGAAAACAGGCCGGAGCTTGCTTGCGACCGCAACGAAAACAAGCACCACAACATTGCAAAAAGAATGATAGAACGTGGCGGCAGGCGGGATATATTTTTGGGAACGAGAGAATGTTTCGGATATGTTGAACCCTGTGCGTTTGATGACGGAGAGAGTTATTATGACGGGAAAGGAATGATTCCCACTTCAGTTATGCTGCATGGTATTACCTACGCAGACGAAGCTGTAAATGAAGAGGACAAGGGCTTTATGACGGTAAGGCTGTGGAAACCGGAATTCAAGGACGGAATAATTGTATTTATCCGCCCCGAAGAATGTACAATGAAGCGAAAAATCAAGCCAATGGAAATGAAGCCATTTGGCAGAGAGTATGACAATTTCAGCGGACTTGAGGAGTTTAAGGGAGGTGAAGCTTTTGAGCTGGACTGATGAATTGTATAAAATTTATGAAAACAACTGCGGCAGAGATGATATTCAGCCGCCAATGCTGCCGATTTCTCACTCTACCGCCAATGCGCAGATAGAACTTACGGTAAACGAGAACGGAGATTTTGTTGCGGCGTCAAAGATTGATAAATCCGATGCTGTAACAATAATCCCTGTTACGGACGATTCGGCGGCGAGATCGTCCGGAATATGTCCTCACCCCTTTGCGGACAAGTTTGTGTATATAGCGGGTGATTACCAAAAGTATGCTACAGGTAAAAATGCCGACAACAGCAAATATTTTGACGCCTATATTCAGCAGTTAAAAGGCTGGGCGGAATCGGAATATTCTCATAAGGCAGTAAAGGCGGTCTATAAGTATCTTGAAAAGGCTGAACTGATTTCCGACCTTGTTAAATGCGGAGTTCTGGTTACAGACGAGGAAACGGAAAATCTTAAGGACAAGGAAAAAATAGCAGGAATTGCACAGGAAGAATGTTTTGTCAGATTTAAAGTGAATTATGACGACATAAATCATATAACTGCAACCTGGAAAGACAAAACTCTTTACGACAGCTTTATAGCATATAATTCAAGCATACTTGATAATATACAGCTTTGCTATGCCACCGGAAAGGAACTTCCAAGTACATACAAGCACCCGTCAAAAATCAGAAATGCAGGAGATAAGGCAAAGCTTATTTCAGCTAATGATGAAAGTGGTTTCTCTTATCGTGGACGTTTTAACAACAAAGAACAGGCGATTTCTGTAAGCTATGATTTTTCTCAGAAAATGCATAACGGTCTTAAATGGTTAATACAAAGACAGGGCGTGTCTATTGAAAATTCTCTTATGCTTGTGGTGTGGGAAAGCGCTTTGCAGGAACTACCGAAAATTACAGAAGACTTTGATTCCGGATTTGAGGGATTTTTTGAAGATGATGAAAAAGAAAATGTTCCCGACACCTATCCTATGTACAGGGACCGGCTTAAAAAATCCATATTCGGTATAAAGCAAAGGCTTGAACCTGATTCAAAAGCTATGGTAATGGGACTTGATTCCGCAACAACGGGACGATTGTCAATAGTAGTGTATTCGGAACTTCAAGGTTCAGAGTTTCTTGACAATATCCAGAAGTGGCATGATGATACGGCATGGAACAGATTTAACGGAAAACTAAAAAAGACAGTTGTCAATTCGTTTTCTTTAAGGGAATTGATAAACTGCGCATTCGGAACAGAGCAGGGAAGTTTTATAAAGGCAAAGGACAAAGTTGTTGCCGATTATATGTGCAGACTTATTCCCTGCGTGACTGAGCAAAGAAAAATCCCGAAGGATTTGCTTTCGGCGCTTGTAAATAAAGCGTCAAATCCTTTGGCTTATGATAATAGTTTTAATTGGCAGAAAGTCCTTGAGGCGGCGTGCGCAATTATAAGAAAAACAGAAATTGAAAAAGGAGTGGAATGCGGAATGGTATTTGATAAAAACTGCAAAAACAGAAGTTATTTATTCGGCGGACTTCTTGCAATAGCAGATAAGGCGGAAAATGACGCCTACGATGACGCCGATAGGGGAAAGAGAATTACTAATGCAAAAAGATACTGGAACAGATTTTCATCACGACCTTATCAGACATGGCAGGTTATTGAAGAGCGTTTAAGACCATATCTTGACAAGCTAGGCGGCTCTTACTATCAGAAAATGCTGAATGAATTGATGTCAGAGTTTTCTATTGAGGATTTTTCCAGCGACCAAAAGCTTGAGCCATGCTACCTTTTAGGTTATCATTGTATGATGAGAGATTTGTACACTTCAAATAAATCGGATAAATCAGATAAAAATAAGGAGGAATAAACTATGAGCACACTTTCAAACAAAATTGATTTTGCAGTAGTATTTACTGCCACAAACGCAAACCCTAACGGAGACCCGCTAAACGGAAACCGTCCGAGAGAGACCTTTGATGGTTACGGCGAAATTTCAGACGTATGCATTAAAAGAAAAATCAGAAACAGACTTCAGGATATGGGCGAAAAGATTTTTGTACAGTCAGACGATCGCTGTGATGACGGATTTGACAGCCTGAGAAGCAGGGCGGAAGGCTGCGCAGCTTTAAAAGCAGTGAGCAACGGAAAGAAAACAAATCGTGACGAATACGTAAAAGCAGCTTGTGAGGAATGGCTGGATGTAAGAAGTTTCGGACAGGTTTTTGCTTTCAAGGGTACAGACGTTTCGGTAGGCGTAAGAGGTCCTGTTTCAATTAATCAGGCTTTAAGTGCGTCGCCTGTTGATATTATTAGCATGCAGATAACTAAAAGCGTAAACAGTGAGGGCGGCAAGGAAGGAAAAGCTTCCGATACAATGGGGATGAAACATCGCATTGAATTTGGCATTTATACCGTAAAGGGTTCTATAAACTGCCAGCTAGCCGAAAAGACGGGTTTTTCTGATGAAGACGCAGAGAAAATTAAACAGGCACTTATAACTTTATTTGAAAATGATTCATCTTCAGCAAGACCTGATGGAAGTATGGAAGTATGCAAAGTTTTCTGGTGGAAACATGACTGCAAAACTCCTAAATATTCAACTGCAAAGGTACATCGTTCTTTGCACGTTGAACTGAAAAAGGGAGTAAGCAAGCCGACTTGTGCCGACGATTATGATATTTATTGTGATGAACTGGACGGACTTACACCTGAAATTTATGATACGATGTAATATTATGACAGAATATGATCAGGACGAATATCTAATGATTTCCGGAATACAGCATTTTGTTTTTTGTCGCAGACAGTGGGCTTTGATACATATTGAACAGCAATGGGCGGAAAATCTCCGTACTGTTGACGGGAATATTATGCATGAAAACGCTCATAACAGCAGCTTTAATGAAAAACGTGGAGATATAATAATCACAAGAGGCATGACAGTTTCATCAGCACAGCTTGGAATAAGCGGAGAGTGTGACGTAGTTGAATTTCAAAAGAACAGTAACGGAACTGAAATATTTGGGCACGACGGCAAATATGCTGTCGTGCCTGTGGAATATAAAAGAGGAGAGCCTAAGGCAAACGAAAGCGATATTATGCAGCTTTGCGCTCAGGCAATGTGCCTTGAAGAAATGCTGTGCTGTGAAATAAGCGAGGGATTTATTTTCTATGGTAAAAATAAACACAGATACAAGGTATCGTTTGATGAAGGCTTACGAGAAAGAACAATATCTGTTATTAAGGAAATGCACGAGTTATATCATAGAAAATATACGCCTAAAGTTAAGCGTACAAAATCCTGTAATGCATGCTCATTAAAGAATATATGTCTACCGGTTCTCATGAAAAACAGAAGTGCATCGGAATATATAAAAAAATCTATTGAGAATGCAGGAGGCGTGTAATATGAAAAAACTGTTGAATACCCTTTATATCATGTCCTCTGACAGGTATTTATCTCTTGACGGAGAGAATGTTGTTGTCAATGAAAATGAACAGGTTGTGGGACGAGTACCTTTGCATAATCTTGACGGAATAGTTACGTTCGGCTATACAGGAGTTAGTCCCGCATTAATGGGCAAATGCGCTAAAAGCGGTATAGATATATGCTTTATGAGCTCAAACGGAAAATTTCTTTGCAGAACTCAGGGCGAGGTAAGCGGCAATGTCCATTTGCGTCGTCAGCAATACAGGATTGCAGATGATAAATCTGTTTCTTTGAACATTGCAAAAAATATGATTGCAGGAAAGATTTTTAACAGCAGGTGGGTGCTTGAAAGAACTGTTCGTGACCACAGTATGAGAATTGACTGTGAAAAGTTTAAGGAAAAATCAACATTTTTATATGAGTCTTTGAAAAAGGTTATGAATGTGCAGGACATTGATTCGCTTCGAGGAATTGAGGGAGAGGCAGCATCGATATACTTTTCTGTATTTGATGATATGATATTACAACAAAAAGATGATTTCTTTTTCAGAGGAAGGAACAAAAGACCTCCATTGGATAATGTAAATGCTATGTTATCATTTGCTTATTCTTTAACAACCGGAATGTGTACATCAGCTTTGGAAACTGTAGGATTGGATCCGTATGTAGGGTTTATGCATACAGAACGACCGGGTAGGCGTTCATTGGCACTTGATCTTATTGAAGAATTAAGAGCACTTATGTGCGATAGATTTGTGCTTATGCTTATTAATAAGAGAATGGTAACAGCAAATGATTTTAAAAAAATGGAAAACGGTCCAGTAGTGATGTCAGATAATGCAAGAAAGGTCTTTTTGTCTGCTTGGCAAAAAAGAAAAAGTACTATTATAACTCATCCGTTTTTAGAAGAAAAAGTTGAATGGGGAATGCTGCCATATATTCAATCTCTTTTATTGTCTAGATATATCAGAGGAGATCTCGACAGCTATCCTGTATTTATGTGGAAGTGATAAAATGTTGGTATTAATAACATATGATGTAAATACCGAAACCAAAGATGGAAAGACAAGACTAAGAAAAGTTGCTAAACAATGTGTAAATTATGGAATTAGAGTTCAGAATTCCGTTTTTGAATGTATTATGGATGCAGCTAAATGTCGTGAAGTCAAACAAAAATTATCAGAAATAATAGACAAGGAAAAAGATAGCTTGCGTTTTTATTATCTGGGAAATAAGTATAAAGCAAAAGTTGAGCACATTGGAGCAAAAGAAACAATAAATGTTGAAGAGCCTTTATTGTTTTAGTGCGAGTAAAAAGCAAACATAAAAAGCATAGAGTATTCGCACCTCAAAAAAATTGTTTTAAAGAGAAATTAATTGTATTATAAAACAAATATAATACAAATTTGTATGATTGTATGATTATAAAACTCCTTTGAGGCATATAATTATACAATTTTGCTGTCGCTCTCCACACGGAGAGCGTGGATTGAAATATGATAATTTTTTGTAGCATTAAAATTATACCATGTCGCTCTCCACACGGAGAGCGTGGATTGAAATTGTAACAACTGTGTTATGATTATACATAGAAAGACAGTCGCTCTCCACACGGAGAGCGTGGATTGAAATCATATATGCGCTCAACGTGCACGACGGGATTATGTCGCTCTCCACACGGAGAGCGTGGATTGAAATATCTGAGGAAGCAGAATAAAATGATGGAAATATACGTCGCTCTCCACACGGAGAGCGTGGATTGAAATATCCTCATCTGCATTGTCTTGTTGCCGTTAACAAGTCGCTCTCCACACGGAGAGCGTGGATTGAAATTCTATCGCTTGATATAAAGTCATGCCTGTAGTGGGTCGCTCTCCACACGGAGAGCGTGGATTGAAATTTTTCAAAAGCTTGTAAACAAATTCGTTACTTTCGTCGCTCTCCACACGGAGAGCGTGGATTGAAATAATAAAATCGTCATTTAATTTTAGATTGTATTTTGTCGCTCTCCACACGGAGAGCGTGGATTGAAATATCCTCATCTGCATTGTCTTGTTGCCGTTAACAAGTCGCTCTCCACACGGAGAGCGTGGATTGAAATTCTATCGCTTGATATAAAGTCATGCCTGTAGTAGGTCGCTCTCCACACGGAGAGCGTGGATTGAAATATTCACCGTCAAAGGTTATGTCCGAAATGGGCAGCGTCGCTCTCCACACGGAGAGCGTGGATTGAAATAGAATGGATAAATTAAAAAATAGTTCTGAAGTAAGTCGCTCTCCACACGGAGAGCGTGGATTGAAATCACATAGGGAAGGTCCTCTTTTTTTCTAACTTCGTCGCTCTCCACACGGAGAGCGTGGATTGAAATACAAATGCATATGAAAAATATAACAAACAACTGAGTCGCTCTCCACACGGAGAGCGTGGATTGAAATTTGCTCATATTCGGTAAGGACATTTTGCAATGTGAGTCGCTCTCCACACGGAGAGCGTGGATTGAAATGTTAACAGCACTTCCAGCTTGCAGACTGATGAAACGTCGCTCTCCACACGGAGAGCGTGGATTGAAATACAAAAAATTTACATTTAAAGCTATTGACAAAGATGTCGCTCTCCACACGGAGAGCGTGGATTGAAATAACCTGTACCAAAAAAGTAAACTAAACACATTAACGTCGCTCTCCACACGGAGAGCGTGGATTGAAATTTATTATATTCTCGATTATATATTGCTTTTTTGTGCGTCGCTCTCCACACGGAGAGCGTGGATTGAAATAATATGATAGTGCTGGGGCACACCCAGAATTTATCGTCGCTCTCCACACGGAGAGCGTGGATTGAAATTCTGTCTATATTATAACATACTAGTATGTATAATGTCGCTCTCCACACGGAGAGCGGGGATTGAAATAATAAACCTTTTAATATACCTTTTTCCCTGTTTGGTCGCTCTCCACACGGAGAGCGTGGATTGAAATCCAGCACTTTATCTATATAGCCTCTGAGCGGTTGTCGCTCTCCACACGGAGAGCGTGGATTGAAATTAAAAAATATTTTGACAGGGACAATGAAAAAAAATAGTCGCTCTCCACACGGAGAGCGTGGATTGAAATTTGATGAAAATATTTACATGGTTGACGATGAATTGTCGCTCTCCACACGGAGAGCGTGGATTGAAATAAAACTTCGCTACGCCACTGACAAGCACAACCATGTCGCTCTCCACACGGAGAGCATGGATTGAAAGTACCAGCCCAATAACTGCCAAAAAGCTAGTATGATTGAATATTATTACTTAAAACCAATTTCCGA
>JBJFBR010000172.1:6962-10832 GCA_051888545.1 Oscillospiraceae bacterium | reverse complement strand
GTTTGTTTTTATATATTCAGTCTTAGCCTTAATGAAAATAATGAAAAAATGTTAAGCAATGACTATTAGCATATTCACGGCAAGCCTTAAGATTGCTTTCCATGATTTTATATGTTTCAGGCATAAGTTTATTAAGCATTTCTAAACCTTCAGTATCGGGATAAAATGCCTGTGAACAGAAATCAGCCCAACCGTCTGCACATCCACCGTCTATTCCTTTTTGTGCATTCTCGCCCCATGAATGATGACAATAACCATAAAATGTACAATATCCTCTTGTGGCAAATCCTATAGTATCAGTAAATGTCTGTATATACATCATACTAGCTTCGCCATAGAAGTTATCTACCCAGTCAACTATAGCATGAATAGCATCATTTGTAATGTGTTCAAGATCATCAAGTGTGCTTAAATGCTTAACATCAGAATCAGCACCATATTTCCAGTCGATTGCATTATTAATTGCTTTTGTTAAATCAGATACCATTGCATTTCTGAGTTCATCATTATGGGATACCTGAATGTCACCATATACAGCATCATCTAACTGATGAGCTTCCTCATGGAATTTTATTGTCCAGGCACCTTTGCTGGATCTATAATACTTACGCTCAAAATACACATCGTCAATGTCCATCTCTAATGTTCGGGTTGAACTTGTATATGATCCGCCTGAAGTAGAATGATAATTATTTTCTGAGAAGTTGTCAGCCATTTTATCATAAAGCATTAACTGCTCCTCAGGCCATTCATTAATAACTTCTGAAAGCTCATCAAGCTGTGCCTGCGAGAGGAAGCTTTGATTTTTGGAAAGAATAGAAGCCTTCAATGACTCAGTCATATTATCAACAGTTGCCATATTTGCAAGATACAATGTGCCTGCAATTCCCTGTGTATTTACATCCCAAGTATCTGTTTTATAGCCATTTTTATTGCCGTTAATATACAATGTCATATTATAAACATTAGCCTTATTGGTTTTATAATAGAAATGACGCCATTCACCATTGGTTGAAACCAGCTGAACAAGATCATCAAGACCTGTGCTTGAGGACTGCAGACACAATGCTATCTTTCCGGTGTAATCCTTTGGCGTAAGATACCAGAATTCAATACCTTCCACACCATATTTAGCTGAATATGTATTATCAAGTGTTATTGAACGTCCGGCATATCCGCCATATGTATTATCAAGATTTATTTTATAATCAACCTTTAAGGCACCTCTATGACGGAAAGGATAATCCATACTGTTTGGTGTTACAGTTATATCAGAACCATTATCAGCATTCATCATTCCGCCGTTGTTATTCATACCTGTAATAAAGGTATTACTGCTTATAACTTCTTCAAAATGAGCATAGTAATATTTACTTGCTGATATAGTTACATTAAGACTGCTGTTTGTGGAAACAATTTTTCCGTCTGCACTTCTTGACCAACCTGTAAATTTGAATCCTTCTTCAGGTATTGCCTCTATTTTAACTTTTTCGCCCTCTACATGATATCCTGTTAATTTAGAAACACTTCCGCCTTTATCTACGCTATATACTCCGAAATAATGATATACAGTTGAATTATCTTTGTCAAATACCGGCTGATATTTAACATTTTCTGTGACATAGAAATTATATGTCTGTCTTCTGCTTACTAAAATATCAGTTCCATATATTTTCCAACCTACAAATTGATAACCTGTCTTAGGTTTTGCTTTAATTGTGGCTTTTTCTCCCTCAGGATATTCTCTTATTGCATCACCTGAGAAAGAACCATTTTCTCCGTCTACCAGTTCTACTGTATAGTAAGGTCTTGTATCTTTTACAATATATGCTCTGAGCTCCTTATCAGAATCCATTGTAAATGTATAAGGATTATCTGTGCTTACTAATTCACCTTTTTCATTTTTCCAGCCCTTGAACAAAAACTTCAGACTAGGCTCTACTGAAACAGTAACCTGACTTCCTATTTCATAATCTCCGGTCTTAGCACCTGTCAGCGTTCCGGATGGTGTATATACTTTTAAGTAATGTGTATTCTCAGGAATCTTTTCAAAGTGAGCATAATATTTGGTTTCACCTACAGGAGATACTCTGTATGCGGCATCTTTAATATCAATTCTCGCATTTTCTTCTCCGCATGACCATCCTATAAATCTATAGCCTTCATCCGGCTCAGCCTGAAGATAAGCAGACTGTCCCGGTGTATAATAACCATTGACATCTTCCTTTAGCTTACCGCCTTCATCGCAGTAAACAACAAGGTGATGTATAGGCATAGGATAATCTTCAAATACAGCCTCAATTTCTACATCGCTGTTCAAAGTAAATGTATATGTATCATCTATGGAAAAATAATGGTCACTGTTCTTAAATCTCCATGCCTTAAAACAGCTGCTTTCATCAGGGACAGCTTTTACAGTAATTTGTGTTCCCAGTTTATATGTTCCTGACTGAGCTCCCGTTACTGTACCAGATCCGCTGCTTGTGACCTTAAAGCTATAATTAATGCTGTCATTTTTAGCAAACTTTGCAGTTACTGCAAGATTATCTTTCAATGCAAAAGTATATTTGGTTGTCTTGACATTAAGATCACCATGCTGTGTTTTCCAGCCAACAAAAGTATATCCTTCATCTGGTGCTGCAGTAAGAGTAATCTCTGTTCCTTCTGCATATATACCTGCTTCTGTTCCGCTTACTGTTCCGCCTTCTGTTGCCAAAGGACAAAAATGGAACTGCTTACCGGTGCCTTTTTCAAATACAGCATATAAAATCGTATCTGACGAAAGCTTACTGATATAGTTATCACCTGTAAATGCGATATCGCCGTCTTTTGAATATGACCAGCCTTTAAATGTATATCCTGTATCAGCTACTGCTGTAACTGATACTCCTGCGCCTGCTGAATAAAAATCAGGTTCACCGTTCAGTACTTTACCGCCTTCTCCTGCATATGCAGCCAGGAAGCAATAATTTGCATACTTATTTCCAAACACAGCACTTACTTCTGTATCTGAATCAAGGGTGAATTTATATGTTTCGCTTTCCTTAACCAATTCACCGTTTTTAATCCAGCCCAGCAGCTTATATCCGTCATTCGGCACAGCTGTAAGAGTTACCTCAGTATCTTTGCTGTATGTACCGCTTGCTGTACCTGTTAATGAACCGCTTCCTTCTACGGAAGTTTCTAATGTATAGCTGACAGTATTTTCTTTTTCAATATTGGTTGCGGCAACTTCCGCAAGGTAAATAGTTCCGCTGGAAGGATCTGTTACTTTACCGTTTTCATTGCCGTTAATGAACATCTCAATGTTTGACAAATTTGAACTATAGAATGTCATTGAAGTATAATAATACTTCCACAATCCCCTAGTTGCATCAAGCTGAACCAACTTTTTAGCAACAGTTCCCTGCATGCAAAAAGCAATAGTACCCTGCTGATCTGTTGGTGTACAATACCAGAATCCAATACCTGTTGCACCGTTTGCTGAAACGTTTTTATTAACATTCAGCTTTGCCCCGGCATAACCATTATATGAATCACTTTGGTTTACCGAGTAATCGATTTTCAATGAATTATGACTATTAAACTGATAGTCACAATTCGGTGTGAATGAAGCATAAGAAGTTTCACTATTCTTTGAATCGCTTACATAATAATTCTCTTCACCGCTGATTAAAATGTTGTTTACTGCGTCAGATGTCGCATTACTTACTGCAATCTGACCTTGCGGCACGTCTGCTGAGGCACTTACCATTGGCATTGCTGTAAGCATTGACACAGCCATTGCTGCTGATAAGAAGCCCGCCATAATTTGTTTGAATCTTTTCATTCTTTCTCCTCCTTACAATATGCTTAATATTATAACATTAA
>JBJFBR010000172.1:2326-6862 GCA_051888545.1 Oscillospiraceae bacterium | reverse complement strand
GCTTCCTGCTTCAGGCAGTCTTTCACCCGGTTCATCATAGATGCTTATCTGAGAATTTATCCTTGTAACAGGCATATAATTCACATTTATAATATATCCTTCAGGAGCAGATAATTCCTTAACATAGTAAGTATCATCAGTTAAGCCTATCCAATCAATTCTTCCCTTTGAGCTGCCCTCTGTGCCTGTCAATTTGAAATCTTTCAGATAATAAGTAACCTTTTCATCTCCCATATCTCTTTCATCTGTAAGAGCATCATCAATAATCACCTTATTATCATTGTAGATTTTCTTCTGTTCATCTGTCAGATTGTTAATGTCAATTTTTTGTCCTTCATCGGTTGTGTAAAGGGCAAATAAAGCATCAGGCAATAGTACCATATCCTTATCAGTTGACTGAGTTATAGGATCAAGTCCCTCGCTGCATATGTCCATTTTGAACATTGTACCATTCCAGTCTGTGCACTGATTTTCAAATACTATGGTAGGCTCATAATCTGCATTATATACAAATTCATTTGTACGCTGATTGTTTACAGAAACAGAATAGTACTTGAATTTATCGGGATGTGTTTTTTGTGTAACAACATATGAAGCACCGTCTTCCCAGAACGGCGATGTATCATCTGAAGACCTGTTCCATGTAATCGACTGTTCTTCAGAAATATCCTTCAGTTGTTTGCTGCTGCTGCTTTCATTTGTGCCTACAGAAATATCGAATGAAATTTGCTGCGAAGGCTTGTGCTCTACTGTATCTCCCGATTCCACATCTCTTGCACTCTTTTCAATAATAAATGAAAAAGTCTGAGGTTCTTCTGTGTTAACATAAGGATTAAGATTGAAGTCAATGAGCTTCTGATATATGATCGGTATTGCAGGATTCTGAACGCCTGTACGAATTGATGAAGCCTCCATTATCTTGCTGCTGTCATTATAATCTGAGAAACGGTTAAATCTGTATCCGAATGAATTCCATGCACATTGTCCCGGACCGGCTTTGTCAGGATTTGCAACTTTTGCATTATACTGTGCTACAATGGTTCGTCCCGGCTTCATAAGTGCTCTGTATTCTGAAGGGTTATCAGCGTCAAAACCTGTTGTAGGATCATGCAGTTCAATTCGGATAGATTTTATATTCGCTTTTTCTTCTTCAGTAAGTTCGCTGTATTCTTTCCAACCTGATAATTCTCTGGTTTTCCAGTCGCTTGTTGTACCAAGATCCCAGTCTTCTCCGGATATTCCGTTTGAATCCTTGGCAGTACTGTAAAGCACACGATATACAGAAGAATCAATTTCTTCAAGCTTTCGCTCATTAGACGTATCAGTTTCATCTTTCTTGTTTTCATAATAGAGCTTTACTTCACCGTCTAATTTCATAGAAAAGTCTGAATTTCGGGGTATTCTGCTGTTAAACGGTGCTTTGTCTCCGTCATGCGGCAGACTGTTGATAATAACCAGATCTTTGAATGAATACTTTCTTGACTCAGCATTCAATTCTGAATCTTCGGTCTGACCGGGAGTATGATTGAGTACATTCATGGTATATGTTACGTTGTCAGTCAAATCACTCATGAGTATTTTATTCTCACGGGTAAGAACATCCTGGATATTATCGCTTATTAATATGTCATCCTGTCCATCTTTAATATTTTCTTTTGCTGTCATCCATGAAGCTGTCGCCTGTCCTGAGTTAATGGAAACATTTGCAACTGAAAGAATACCGTCTGGATTTTCATCATCATCCGTTACAAGATTTCCGTCTGCGTCAATAGGTATTCCCTCTGAAACATCTGCTTTTGTGTACGGCTGTTCAGGCTTAAGAATAACCTGATTTCCGTATGTTGTTCTTGGAGCAACGTCTTTCAAGGTCAGATCATATCGGGTCCAATATGTAAGCTGACGTTCTGCGTTTACAGGTTTGCTGCCTACATATGATATAGGTGCAATACCCAGAGTCGATTCGCCTATCAGGTTGATTTCCATTGTTTCGTTCTGACGTTCTTCACCAAAAGTAGCTGCTTCCTTGTAGAAATAAACTTTTGCTTTTCCGCCGAATATTTCATATACATATTTGTCGCTGTTTTCAGATTTCAGAGCTTCCTCTCTGCTTGGTGCTATTTCAAGCACTTTAAGAACTTTCTTGTCATCACCTGATAATTTATCTACTATCTTCAGTTTATCTCGGTCAATAGATTTATTGTGGTTTTCATCTTCCTCTCCGTAAAATCTTTCAATATAGAATGTCTGATCATTCTTTGAGCTTATCTGAGATTTCAGTGTAACATCACGGTCGAAAACATAAGGCCACTGAACAGTATCCTTGACAATATAATCAGTCAGGACATTTTCTCCGCCGTTAACAAGCGTTGTCTGCCATTGAACAGGATAGTTAAGAACAACACCGTCCTGTGCCTGATAAGCTACAGTTCCGCCTTCAGGAACACTTCCGTCATCATTCAATCTCTGTAAAATATTTATAGGCGGATTTTTTACAACTCCCGGCTTTGCTTCTTTGCGTGTAAGCTTCAGACTGGATGCCACCCATTTGCCTGTGTCAGAAACTATTTCATCAGGTTCTGCTAAAGGCTCTCTGAGTCCACGTTCCTTTGCCACATCATCGGTTTCCCAGAACTCTGGAATACCTTCGTTGGAATTCTGATAATTGCTTCTGTGAGCGTCAACGCCCTTAACTTTTTGGATTCTTCCTACATTGTGAGAATCATCAACAGCCATTGCAGCAGGGAGAACTGCTATATCTTCAGTATCAATATAGTTTGCAATTCCGAATTTCATTTCTATGGCAACAAACTCACCCGGCTGCAAGAAATATTTTCCTACTCTTGCATCATATCTGTTATCCCAATTAAGCTTTAAAACTAATTTTCCTACATTTTTATCCTTATCCACCTTAGAATAAGTAGAATAATGCATTGAAACCTGACGTCCCAGCGTTGTATCAGTCAACGGTGAGTTTTCATCTGTTACTGTAATATTGTAAGCATTCCAGTTTGGATATCCGTTATAATCTGTCTTTGGCGGGTCTTTGAATGTAAATCCTTTCGGAATCTTAAAATATACATCATTCAGATACATATCGCTCTTGCCGTGATTGTATATTACGAGATAATATGAAACTGTTCGTTCCGTTTCATCACTGTTTGCATAAATAAAACCATTCGGATCGCTGTATGTTTCATACATACCTGTTTTAAGGAATGCAGCTGTAGGTCTTGCAATTCTGTTGTATACTGCACTCTTGTAATGAACAGGCTGTCCGGTATACGGATTAACACTGTCCCAGCGGAATATGTTGTAAAGTTCAGTATCAGCTGTATCCACATATTCGTCCCATACTGTTTTATCCTGCGGATAATCAAGAGTAACATAGATTACCAATGCTCTGTCAGGAGGGATAACAATATCTTTGTCCCAGTTAAGACAGTATATTTCTTTTTCATCACCAACATCATTGATTTTAACCTTTTTCTTTACAATACTGCAAACATCGTCGCCCGGATCAAAAGGCTCATAGGTTTTTAAGATAAGATCATCTTCGCTGGTTCTCTGACACAAACGGTATTCGATATGAACATTTTCTCCAAGCTTCCATTCAAATACATCAGAAGTATTCGGCAGCTCATCTGAAATTTTGCCGCCTTCAAGAGTGTAATCCTTTGACCAGAATTCATTGAATACCAATCTGTATGTTACCGATTCCCCGATTCCGATATATGAACCTGCAAGATTGCTTATTCTTTCATTTTCTGTACCTTTTTCCTCAGAATTAGCCACGATTTGCTTTCTGATGCTCTCGCCCTTGTACTTGTTGTCATAATAATCATACAAACGGCTTGAATAGCTGATATTGTTATCGGTATCGTTTATGTAATAATCATTGGAATAAAATCTTGTTTTTGAATCAGGTGTTGTACCTTGATAAACAGGGTCAAGAACATAAGTATAAAACTCATATGTCTTTTTTTGTTTTGACGGAATTTGAGCTTCATACCAACGTATTTCAGTATTTCCGCCCATGTTTTTAATATCGCTCTTGTCCATTGCACTGATTGTAATGCTTTCAGCACAGAAGTAATTTCCGTCAAATCCAAGCCAAATATTGTTTAATGTCTGTTCTTTGTCGCTGTACTTTAAAACATAGTACATACTGCCGTTGAATTCAATCTTTTCAAAACCCAGCGGTTCAAGTTTCAGGTTTTTCTCAACAGGAGCAAGAACACTTTGGGTAAGATCAAACTTATGCATAAACGGCATATAATTTGTATCTTCACTATTTCCGTTAGTATACTGGTCGGAATATTTCAATATGCTGCCCGGACACATTTCTCCGCTTGCACCCATTCCGCTGATAAACTCATTTGTTTGCTCATTGTAATAATAAGCATTCATATATACAGATGATGAAGACAGTTTGTCTGATGTTGTTCTCTTTATTTCATAAGCATTATCTCCTGTACCCTCAGTAAATGTTGCCTGTGCTGTAGGATAATAATACCAATCAAAGTTAAAACTACGCCA
>JBJFBR010000172.1:0-2226 GCA_051888545.1 Oscillospiraceae bacterium | reverse complement strand
ATCAAATGTTTCATTGTATATTCTTTCAGCTGTTTCGCTGTCATCACTATATACACTGAAATCTATTTTGGAAGAATCTCCTGCCATTATTTCAAATACCATTCTGGCATTTGAATATTCAGGTTCGGTATACTTGTTAAATCTTGTATTGTTAACTGAGTTTTCATTGCCATCAGTATCAGTATGGGTTCCATCCAAAATCAGACTGTCATTTGCCTCGTAAAGCACTACTTTTCTGATATTAATGCTCTTAATATCAGTAAAATCATTTTCCTCTAAGAACAAAGCTGCAATCTGCTCAGCACTAAGATATGCATAGCCGTTGTAGTTAATGACCTCATCGGTAATTGAATAGAGATTTCCCGGTGAATCGGGAACAGCCCCGTTATTTTTAACAGTAAGGTAATTTTCAACCGGAAGTCCTCTGCCTTTCTGACGTTCTGTTCCGTCACGCATTGTGTTTCCTGACTGATAGCTTCTTCCGTATTCTATATCAGGAGTAAGAGGAGTAATTGTTGCAGTTGCAGTTACAGGCTGCATTTCGTCAGGTGCTGAGAATTTATAGTTAACAGTACCCTCCAGCTTACAGGTCACTTCATGAGGGACATAATAGTCGTAAGAATTTGAAACAGTAAAATAGCTTTCAGGAAAATAATCTCTCCATTCAATATTTGCAATATGTGGACCTGTGTCCGTATCGTTGCCGCTTCTGTTATAATAGATTTCCTCAGCAAATACTAATGTTCTGCCGTCTTCTGAAACACTTTTCACTTTTGGTTTATCATCACTGCTGAAATTATCAGTATTCCATGTTAAACCTTCCGGCAAAGTTATAGTATATGTGTGCAGTACAGACGTTACAGGGTCCTTGCCTATCTGAGAATTATTATTTAAAAGCTGGTCATCTCTGAAATTAAGATAATCCCTGATTCCTATAGAACGTATATGAGTTTTGTGATTATCATCAACATATGTTTGTATTGTATTATCTATACTATTATTGAAATCATCTATTGTAAGTTCTTTGTATTCATATAGATTTCTTACAGTTTCCCACTCCAGCATCATATACTGAGTATTTTCAGGAAGCTGTGTTGTTTCGTCGCTTGTTCCCTGACTCGGAATTTCTGCTGAGTAAGCTTTTACACTTCCCCAAAGCATCACATCTCCGCCTTTTGTTCTTCCGGGATAATACAGATTCTGCAAAAATGCACTGCCGGAAACCCAAGTTACTCCTCCGGGGAGATCAAAAGTCATACAATAACAGCTTGATATTGAATCCCATTTCAAATGTATGTCAAAGCTTCCTGATGTATTGTTATTATTATATACAAATGTTGATGTAAATGTCTGATCATCTTTTGATATTCCCTGAAGATCACCCGAAGGGAACAAGTATACTTCAAAGTGAGTAAGCTTGTCCGGTGTACCGAATGTTTCTGCTTTTATAGTTATGTTAGCGGATTCTCCTGTAAGCAGACGATATGCACCGTCATCATATTTAAGATTATTGGCTGTGTTGTTGGCAATAATCTGCAAGCGTCCGGTATCTACATCAATATATTCAGGTGAACGCATAGGCTTTCCGCCGCTTGAATCTGTATCCGGATCAAGGCCTGTATTTATAAATGCTTTTTGCATTTTAGAAGTTCCGTTTGTTCCGAACAAAGCATTTGCTTCTTTTTGTGTTGTTACTCCGTTAACAGAAGTCAGTGTTTCGCAATCTGCAAAGGCTCTGACCGCAAGAGATATTCTGCTTGGATTTGTGGCAGTAATTTTTGTAAGATCTGATGCCATATTGATTGAATGAGAAGTTACACCTGTTACCTTATACTCTCCGTCATACTGTGAATCCTGAGCCAGTCCTTCATCAGCCGTAATGCTTGTGGGTATTTTAAGTTCTGTTATTCCGGGAGGACAGTATGCAAATGCTGCATTTTTAGCTACAGGTTCAAGCAGGTACAGCATACCATCATCTGTTACATAATATGTACCGTTAAGATTTGTAAGCGGTGCATCCTGATTGGAAAATACATTTCCTTTGGAGCTGTCTGCCGATATTACATTAGGTCCTACAAAGTTTATTTCGCTGAATTTTGTCCAAAGACTGCTGTTAGACAATTTCTTAACTGTAGGTTCAAGATATACCTTTTGTGAGTTTGTAATACTGAATGAAGACAGAGAACTGCTCCAACTATATGTTCCTCCGTCAACAGTTACAGTTTC
>JBJFBR010000171.1:0-10894 GCA_051888545.1 Oscillospiraceae bacterium | reverse complement strand
TTTTGTCTTTTTATCGAAAGCTATGCTATATTTCTTCAATACCCAAACTTTTTAAGTATTGATAGGTGCCATCATAAAATTCTGGCAGGCGGGTACTGTCTTCCCAAAAACCACTGACTGTTTTATTTGGGTTGCCTGTAGGAATACAAATAATCATACCTGCTCTGGCACGGGTTAATAAAACACGATAAGCATTCAGCATATATTTTTGCAATTCTTGTTTGCTTTCGGTATTACCTATTTGCTCAGTCCATTTAGACTGGCCATTAAATCTATAAAAATGCCACTTTCTGTTTTCACATCGCATATCAGCATCCCAAAGCAAACAGGTGTAATCAAGTTCCAATCCCTGTACCTGAATTTCTGTTGCGGCATCTTCAAGATAATTTGATGAACGCACATCAGTTTTATCATCTAGAAACCAGTGAACTGCGTTTTCATCACCTGAAGGCAGTACGTGAATAGCTAAAGGCTTAAATCTTGCTGATTCTTTAGTTACCAAAACACCAGTACGTTCTGTTCCTCTGACTTTATCGTGGAGCCACTTTCTTGCTTTTGCCATATCTCGTGTCAAAACGATTGGATATTTGTCTTTGATTTCATCATACAACGCTGCTGCGTTTGCATCGAAAGACAATAACGCATGAACAAAAGCAGATAGCTTTTCAGCTCTGTAAGAACGCAACGAGACACTCAGATGCAAATCTTCTGAATATGTAACTTTCAAATTGTCTTTTAAGAGCTCATTAACCCTGCCTTCAGCGTATTCTGCATCAGTCAGCTTAGGAGATATGTAAACGTTCCAATGTGGAAATTGTTCGTTTAAAGCCTTAATCCACTCTGATATTCCGGCTTCGCCTGTGTTGATTTCTTGTCCACCTCCGACAAGGCAAACTATCGTTGCCCAGTCTTCTCTTTGGTCAAGCGACCATATCAAAAAAGCTGCTTCTGATAATGGAAAATTAGGAACTTTAAGCTTGTTGCCGTATGTTCCACCTCTTTTAAGATAGTCTGCAAGTCTTTTATGTGTCCATGAGCGCTGAGCTTCATCAAAAATAGCTACATGTTCAACTTCGCCAAAACCCGAATTCGCCATTTTAACTGCTTTTGTAGGGTCAATTTCAAGAGCTCCATTTTCAACGGGATTCTTGATTTTCGCAAGCATATTATCACGGTATCTGTGAATTATCTGAATTGATTTACTAACTTCGCGACGTGAATCTGTGATTTTCTTCCTTTCACCATTAGCTTTGCATTTTTTGAAATTATCCTGTGCAAGAGCTTCCGTCAGCACCGCAACCAATGGACCATTTCCTGACAGATATACAGCTTGTTCTTCCTCTACAGGCTCATCTTGGCCTTGATATGTTTGCTTTACCGCAACATCAAGACCAACAAGTGTTTTACCGGCGCCCGGAACGCCTGTAACAAAGCAAATGCTTTTCTCTTGGTTTTTCTTGCTTTTCTGTATTACATCCAAAATATATGATATGGTTCTATCTGTGGAAACCTTGTCTGCTTCATGTCGAGTAATATCTTCAACAGAATGGTTTTCATATAAAGATTTTGCTGCCTCTATTATTGTTGGTGTTGGTGCATAGGGACTTATTATCCAATTAGGATTAATAGCTGATTCATTTGGGAACCTTTCCAACACCTTGTTGATCAATATAGAAATCCCTGATTTTCCGGTCATAAGTGGATTAACAATTCTATCATCATAAACTGACATCTGAATATTAGTAGAAGCATTACGATAATTTGTTGCAATAAGAATCGGAGCAATTATTCTGTCCTCGCTGAACTTATGAAAATTTTTAAGATCAAGGGCATAGTCAAGGACTTGGTCTACATCAGCTTCTAATATTTTTGTTTCGCCAACCTTGAATTCAAGACAAAAAACAATTCCTTCAAGAAGAAGTACTACATCTACTCTCTTGCCAAGGCGAGGTATATCATATTCAAAAATAATTTCACCATTTTTGTCTGCATAATCAGAGATAACATTTTTCATAATCGTTATCTCTGATTTCCAAGCTTCTCGTGTTGTAGTGAGAGCTTCGCCATGATAATTATCACATAATAAGCCAAAAATTGAATTGTCATCAGTGTTTAAGAATGTTTTAAAACTGCTATTATATAAGCATCTGCTCATAACAAGCCTCCTTCTTCAGCGCCAATGAGTATTGGCTATTACTAACAGCCCTCCAAATCACCAATTCTCCCTCAACAGAAAATCAGCTATATACACGATTTCAATACCGTTGTCATTACCAATCGCAAGCGGGTCACGGCAGACAACGTACTTGTGATAATGATCTTTGATTTCCATAAGATTATCCGTTTCACGGGTTGATTCAGCAGGAAGCTCCACGCAGACCTGCACATAAATTCTCTCTTCTCTGCGGACTCCAACAAAGTCGATTTCCTTTGTGCTGTTTTTTCCGATATAGACATCATATCCTCTGCGTTTCATTTCAAGATACACCACATTCTCAAACATTGCAGAGAGCATCTTTCTGTCAAAGCCCATCTGACTGTATCTGAAGGAAATATCGGAAAGATAAAATTTTTCCTGTGTTTTCAGAACAGCCTTACTATGTAAATCATATCGCTGACAAGGATAAATAATAAACGCTTCGGTAAGCCACTTAATATAGTTGTAAATAGCTTCTACTGAAAGACTACGGTTTTCACTCTTCAGGAATTTCACAATAGATGAAGCGGAAAAGGTCATTCCCACATTTTCAATGATATAACGTACCACACGGTCGAACAGTTCCTTATTTCTTATCTTGTGGCGCTTGGTGATGTCTCTTGTGATAACAGAAGCGTAGATTCCTTCAACAATCTGGTAAGCTGAGCGTGTATCAAAGCTGCTTATCCCGATAACCGGAAAACCACCATACTGGATATACTCGTCAAATACTGTTCTCGCTTCGGAAAAATCCTTGTTCTTGATTGTGAGATATTCCTTGAAGGAGAGAGTATAAACAGGTATCAAAACATATCGTCCCGTCAGGTATGTTGAAATCTCGCTTGACATCAGCTTTGAGTTTGAACCGGTCACATAAATATCAACGTCACCGCCTTCAAGCAGACTGTTTACAGCCTTTTCCCAGCCGTCAACCTCCTGAAGCTCATCAAGGAACAGGTAGCATCTTCCCTTGCCCTGAACAGCAGCTTTCAGATCATTGTACATATCCTTTGCAGTAAAGTCCTCGTAGATATTCATTTCGTTGTATCTGCGTTCGATAATATTTTCACTGCTTATTCCACGTTTTTTCAGCTATTCGGCCATCATTGCAAAGATTGTCGATTTACCGCAGCGACGGACACCTTCAAGAATTTTAACAAGGGGAGCGTCAATAAACGGCTTGATAGCTTCGATATAGTCAGGTCTGATAATCATAGCAACACCTCCGATATACCCCTATTATACCCAAAAAACTTACTTTATTCAAGAAATTTTTGCTGTTATGTCGGTAAAAACCTTGTATTTTCATGTAGTTTTTTGGCTTATATGCAGAAACCATAGAGCTATTGCAAACCGGGACGGTATTTGTGTTTGTATTTGGATAAAGCGTGATGTTCAAGCTTTTAACTACATAGCTCACCTCAATTATTGTATATCACAAAAATGGGTATTGTGTAACGTGCAGAAAATCAGCATGACGCTTACGATCACCAGACTATGCACAAGCCAAAGGACAGCAAAGCTGTGCATTTGCCGCTACGACGGCTCCATCTGCACGGAACTTTATGAGCTGCTTTGCCCAATAATCACTTTCCCTGAAATCTCTCATAATACTTATCAAGCTTTTCGTCACATATTTTCAGTATATTGCTCTTATCGTCGTCAGATAGATTTTTCCACACGGTAGGTTCTACTTCTACAACGCCCAGTGTTTTGGTGTGCCGAAGCATCTGCATATCTTCAAAACGCTTGAACGGATTGGCAAGAATATTTCGCTGGGCTTCCTTGTCGGTATAACCGCCTTTTGCAAAAATACTGTTGGCTTTCTCAACGATCAGTCCGCTGTTTCTTCTGCCCTCGTAATAGTCCCTGAAATATGCTGCGATATCGTCAAGCCTTATTCTGCCCTTTGAATCTGCGTTGGCAAGTACCGCCTTTATCAGCACAGGTTTATATGAATAGCTCATATCCATCTGGCGAATCATTTCCATAAACAGCTCTTTACGGTTTTCGTCGTTGATAAGACGCCATCCGAATTTTTCAGCCGTCTTTTCAAGCGTTTCCTCGGTAAAATACTTAAAGGTTCTGCTCTCACTTATCGGCACTATCAGATCGGGAATTATCTCACCCTCACGGATATATCTCTCTACTGTTTCCGATGAAGCGTCTACCCGACGGATAAATTCTATCTGAGATATCATGCCTTCTGCTTCTTCCTGCCAGTTGAAAACATCAACAGCCTCATAATCTGTAGCGCTGACAGGGAAATCTATAATTGCGTCAGGTTTTTCTCCCTTAGCATACAGTTCATCATCAGCGGCTTTTTGCTGCTTTGTTCCCAGTACAAGCTTTCCCGGTCTGTATTCTCCCAGCTTGAAAAGTCTGTGCATCGAATAAGGCATATTATACTGACTTGCGTTATCTACAAAGTCAAAAACAATAAGCTGTTCTTTGCCCTCTGCAAGTCTCATACCTCGTCCGAGCTGTTGGGTGTAAAGCACCTTTGACATTGTGGGACGTGCCATAAAAAGCACTTCCGTTTCGGGACAGTCCCAACCTTCATTCAGAAGATCACAGGCACATAATGCCTTGATATCCCCCTTCTGAAACTTAGCAAGATGTTCCTTTCGTTCGGAAGATTTCATACTTCCCGAAACAGCTACAGCGTTTACTCCACACTCTCTTATCATTTCTGCTATCTGTTCCGCATGTTTTACGCTCGCACAGAATATCACCGTCCGCTTAGTACTGACATACTCCATAAAAGTATCAACTATAAGCTGATTGCGTTCGGGTACAAATATCTTGCTTTCAAGGTCACGGATATTATACTGGATACTGTTGAATCTTACTTTTGTCAGATCAATATTTGTATGTATTCTTATGCAGCGCACTGGCACCAGCTCACCGATCTCAACAGCAGTCTGAATATCCAACTTGTGAGCAGTATTCTTAAAAACATCCAGTATATTCTTATCATCAGCACGTTCGGGTGTTGCCGTCAGACCAAGCGTAAAATCAGGTTTGAAGTATGCAAGGACTTTCTGATATGTGTCAGCCGACGCATGATGTGCTTCATCAATAATAATATACCCAAAATCGTTTTCTTTGAAGCGTTCAAGATTGAGAGCAACACTCTGCACGCTTCCGCACACAATAAATGCATCAGGCTGCTTGATCGAATCTACAAATTTACCGACCGAAATGTTATTCCACAGTCTTTTGAATGTTTCATAAGCCTGCTCCACGAGCTCATGTGCGTGTGCAATAAACAGCGTTCTCTTTCCTAGACTCATCGCATCCGATACGGCGCTTACGGTCTTACCAGTTCCGGTTGCGTGATAAAGCAAAGCTATTGTTTCATGGTTTTCTCTCATTTTGCTCAAAGCGTTAAGAGCCTGCTTCTGATGTTCCTTCAGCTCAAGGCTACTGCCGTCAATAGCTTTACCCTTCTGCGAAGGCAGATAATCAGCCACTTCACGAAACATAGGTGTATTTCCAAGAAACACACGAAGCTCGTCCTTTACGGTATCAGGCTGCACCTGCATCTGACGGACAGCCCAGCGATAAACGTCCCAGCCAAGATGTATCATACTGTTTTGTTTGAGAAGATCGTCATAGAATTTATTCTGTGAAACAAGCTTTGGATTATGGCTTGCCTCATCGTCGATTTCGACAGCAATTTTCTGTGGCCCGTTTTCAATATAAAAATCGGCAAATCTGTCATTCTGATAGATGTCATAGAAATGATACTGGGTATAAAGATAGCCTGCTTTTTCAGCTCCGAAGGTTTCGCTGAAAAGCTCAATAAACAGATCCTCGGCGCTGCTGCCCGATGCCGACCTTAATGTTTGCTCTGCCATACTAATCATCTACCTTTTCAAGAAAGATCCTGTCTTTGAAGCCTCCTCGCTTAATTGCCTTTTCCGCACGAACATTTTCGAGTTCTTCAAGAGAATATCCTCTTGCTTCTGCAATTGCATACATGACCTCAAGCATATCCGCCAGCTCCTCAAGGCTTTTATCCGCCTGATATTCAGCGCACTCCTCGTTGAGCTTTTTATCAAGCTCCAAAAGATACTCTTCCTCGGTCAGGGTGTGACAATATGCTGTTTTTCCTGTATTTTTGATGATCTCCGGGATTTTGTCACGGACTAATTTGTTGTGTATTGGCATGGCTGTTCTCCTTTTTGATTATAGAAATGAAAGTTGTTCTGTTCTGTAAAAGGCGTGTCAAGTACAGGTCTCTGCATTCAATTTTCTGCAAATCGGTCATTTATTCTCCTTCCTTACCTGTTTAGTATAGCACAAACTTTTTAATACATCAAGTTTTTACGCTGAAATGCACAAACTTTTGACAATTCGATTTTTGGCTGTTAGGGAGTTTTAGTTCACGTCAGTGACAGTAAGAATACTACATTTTCAGTTGTAAATAACGTTTGGTGGCAAATTATATGTTGGGAATAATACGGTTAACATCACTTCTATTCTGATGAGCTGTTGTATTGTATGACCGTCAAATAAATCGGGATAACGCTCCACGTGTTCCAATATCGGTTTTCACTCATCTCCGAGAAGAAATGTACAATGTGTTTTGCCCCCTTTGGAGGGACATCGAGGTACAGTTCCGCCAAAACGCACCTGCTATTTTCCAGATTAAACGCCTATCATATGTTATGAAAAATTAAGAGACCAATTTCTGCTTATAACTTGGCGTTCTTGTAAATAATCAGAGGCAATCACTCAAGACTTGATAATTATAACATTAAATGTTATAATAACAAAAAGGGCGGTGAGAAAATGAATAGCATTTGCAGGGATATATTCAAAGCAATACACGAAGGCAAATGGCTTACAATCGAATACAGAAACAAGCAGAAAACTGTCACAAAGTATTGGATAGGAGTTAAAGATCTGAACGTTAATAAAAGAATGCTTGTTGTAGACGGTCTGCACCTTGGAAATCTTAAGTGTACGGAGCTTTATGTATATATTGATTCTATTATATCTTCAGCTGTTGTTGACGGCTCGTACCAGCCTGTTAACGGAAGACTTGTTTCCGATATTCGTGATTATCCCGAAAAGTACGAAAGCATTTTCAATAACACCGCAAATCTAAAAATTCTGAATTACCTTGCCGACTGCAATAAGCTTGACTGTACGCCTTATACAACTAAATATGCTCTCATAGATAAGCTTGATATAGAGAAAATCCCCCAAAATGGTCTTGCACTTTCAGAAGATCAGTTTAAAACTATTGTTTCAAACTTTCAGTATAAGGCTACAAATGAAATTGAGCAAAAGAAAAACCGATTTGTTCAGCTGGCTATGAATATGCTCAGCATAAATACAAAGCAGGGTATATATGTTCTTGCGTACAAAAAGCTAAAGCTTGATGTTAAAAACAAAACTCTCACTCCCGATGATGAAGTGACAATATGCAAGGAATTTACCGTTGACGGAACAAACAAAATGACCATACGAAAATTTCTTGATGCTGATGACTTTTATCTGCTTGAAAACTTTACCGCTAATCAAGAGATAATCAAAGACAGGATTACCGCTTCAGGTAATGGAAAGGTCAACGTTGATGATATGCCGTATGTTATTGCAATAGGTATGAACTGCCACGTTGACCTTCAGAAAGAGTATGCGACCATAATAGATATGTACGAGCAGGATAATGTTACAACTCCCATAAAAGCCTTTTTCGGCGACATTACGACGCCTTCAAGGAGAAGAAAGGATTATCCTATCGCTCTGCTTAATAAGAAAGTAAACCTCGACCAGCTTCTCGCAATACACAACGCTGTCAAATATCCTGTTGCGTATATTCAGGGCCCTCCCGGAACAGGAAAAACAAATACAATCATCAACACAATTACCACTGCTTTTTTCAACGAAAAGACGGTTCTGTTTTCCTCATACAACAACCACCCTATCGACAGCGTTTTCGCAGCTTTGTCAACTCTTGAGTACAGAGGAAAGGTAATTCCGTTTCCTATTCTGCGTGTGGGAAATCAGAACGTAAACACGGCGGCTATCGAATACATCAAGCAGCTCATAAGCAGAACAAAGGAGCTTACCATTTACGACAAGACGCTTGATAAAAATAAGAATGACAAAACTGAACGCACAAGGAAATTGACAGAACTACTTAAAAAACACGAAGAGCTAATTGATCTGGAAGAACGAAAAGAAACGATTAAGAAACTTCTTAGCAGCAACAATCAGCTAAATTTTCAGGTTGACCTTAACACAAGGCAGCTTTATCAGATAGAAAAACGAATGGCAGAAATAGGTACTGTTACAACCGAAAGCGCGCTGGAACTTCTGGATAACGATGAAGAGGGTTTTAAAAAATATCTGTTTTACACGTCTGCAAGGTACATAAAAAGGATTGAGGAGCCTAAATTTGACGATTTCCGTGAAATACTTTACAGATCTGATGAAGAAGAAAGGCTAAAGGATTTTTCCAAATATCTTTCCTCTGATGAAAACTTAAAAAAACTGATGAGAGTATTTCCCGTAATAGCCACCACCTGCATTTCTGCGCATAATCTCGGCGAGCCAAAACCATATGTTGATATGTGTATTATCGACGAAGCAAGTCAGTGCAATATTGCAATGTCGCTTGTTCCTATCATCCGCGCGGACAACCTTATGCTTGTGGGCGACCCTCAGCAACTTAATCCCGTTATTCTTCTTGACCCTTCGGATAATGCTGTTTTGAGAAAAAAGTATTCCGTATCAAAGGAATACGATTACATAGAAAACTCTATTTACAAAACATTTCTTGCTTGCGATTCAGTCAGCGACGAAATACTTCTCAGCTTTCACTATCGCTGTGACAAGAACATCATTAACTTCAATAATAAAAAGTACTATAACGGCAGACTCAATGTAATGACCACTTCCACAAATCCCAATCCGCTTGTATTCTGTGAAATTCCTGACGATACAACGACCTATAAGAACACTGCTCCGTATGAAGCCGAAAAGGTTGTGGAATACGCTTTGCAGAACAAGGATAAAAGCATAGGAGTAATTACTCCTTTTACAAATCAGAAGGATTGCATCAATCAAATGCTTAAAGAAGCTGGTATTTCAAACGTAAGCTGCGGAACTGTTCATGCATTTCAGGGAGATGAGAAGGATACAATACTGTTTTCTCTTGCCCTTACCGACAAGACGCACCAAAAGACCTACGACTGGCTGAAAAACAACAAAGAGCTGATAAATGTTGCGACATCAAGAGCAAAAGACCAGCTTATTATCCTATCAAACAAAAAGACGCTTGAACGGCTTCATAATCCCAACGAAACAGATGATGTATACGAGCTTGTAAACTACGTCAGAACAAATGGCAAGTCTACGGTTACGCCAAAGTCTGTGAACTCAAGAGCCCTTGGCATCAAGCCATATAGCACGGAAACTGAAGAAGCTTTTCTTACAAGCCTTAATCACGCCCTCGGAAACGTACTGGGCGGTGGGAAATGCACGATAAAGCGAGAGGTTGCTATTTCACAGGTGTTCAGCGAAAACCTCGCACAAGAGAAACTGTTTTACTCAGGCAGATTTGATTTTGTTGTTTATGAAAAGACATCTAAAAATCAAGAGCTTCCTCTGCTTGCGATCGAGCTTGACGGAAAAGAGCATTTTGACGATGAAATAGTAAAGCGGCGTGACAGAGCCAAAAACGAGATATGCCGAAAGCACGGTTTTGAGCTTATCCGTGTTGAAAACTCATATGCCCGAAGATACAACTTCATAAAGAACATACTTATCGACTTTTTTGCAAAGATCAGATAAGACCAATATTTCATTACTACCCTGTCGGCGTAAAGCCGTCGGGTTTTTTTGTTTACTACTGAATATTATAAATATTTTTTTCAAATCCAGTTGCAAAAATAGCTGCTTCTACCCGTATACATATGAGAGCAAACCATACAAGATTTCTGTTCTGATTTTGTGCAGAGATACAAACTTTAAAAGAATAGCTGTAAAAATGGTTGTCAAAACATCAACTTCTTTCCGTATACAAGTAGAAGAATTGCGGTAGTCAAAATATCTGAAACAAGATAAGCTAACTTGTGCAAGTCTACAAAGATTTTTGGAAAGTGGATAAAAGCGGTATTTTCGTCGGCTATAGGGTGAAAGGTGGATAGGCAGATGATGTAGTGAAAATGCAAAAGATGAAATGATGATAACTCTCAGATAGCTGTGCAACCCTACAAAAATTTTTCACGCACGCATAAAAAGCATCTTTTCGTCGGCTACAGTATGAAAGGCAAAAGAATCTTAAAAATTAAATCCCACGCAGAAGAGATACCAAGCGGAGAAGTACAGCGACGATCGTGCAGGAGGAGCAGGAGCGTACCAAGCTTGGAAAAACGTCTTTAAGTCAAACAAGGCTTTCTGACAGGAACTGTACTGTTGTGGGGCAGAAATAAAAAGAAAAAGAATAGGAGGCTTGATGATTTGAAAAAATTCAACTCAAAGTCCTGCGAAGAAATCATGACCACTGTGTACAAGCCCATCGAGTTCGTTGTCGACGGCTTGCTTGCACAAGGTCTGTACATCTTAGCAGGCGCACCGAAGATGGGAAAGTCATGGCTGGCACTTGATATGTGCTTGTCGATAGCGAAAGGAGAAAAAGTTTTAGGTCAGAAAACGACTCAGGGTACAGCGCTGTAT
>JBJFBR010000170.1:0-1954 GCA_051888545.1 Oscillospiraceae bacterium | reverse complement strand
TCGTGACGACTTGTCTATTATAGCATAACCGGATTTCTTTGTCAACACTTTTTTGTCAAAACAGTTCGATTTGTTGAACAAGCCTATTTATTTAAATTGATTTTAATCTATTTTGTGCAATGGTGTCGAAAATATATCTATTCATCAGTATTATCTGCAAAATCGTTTTCAGTTTGCTGTGCGGTTGTCACACTTGCAGCTGTTGTCTGCATTGCAGTTGTAGTTGCAGGCTTTGTCTGAGGTTTTTGCGTTGCAGCCGTAGTCTTTAAAGTAGTATTGCTTCTGACCGTAGTTTTCTGACTGTTTGTCTTTTTTGCAGTAGTTTTTTGCTGTGATGCTGCTTTTGAGGTTTCAGTCTTTTTCTCATCAGACCTTTTTGTGCTCTGAGCAGATTGTACAGCTCTTGTCGAAACTACAGCCTGTCTTGCAGTGCCGGCAGTATCGGTATAATTGTTATCGGCATTTTCCTCTTCACTGCTTTCTGAGTCAGATTCCTCAGCAGATGTTGTAGTCTTTTTAGTGGTTTTCTTTGTTGTCTTTTTATCAGTTTTGCTGCTTGAGCTGTCATTTTTGCCGATCTGTGTCGTTTCAGTGGTAATACTTGATGCTGTCGTAGCTTTTTTCTCTAATGAAACTGTTCTTTTTTGCAGACTGCAGCCTGACATAGCGAACACTATAGCTATTGCCATTGCTGCTGACAATATTTTTCTTGTCATTAATTTCACCCTTTTACTTTGTTTTATCTTTTTTATCATCTTTTGAAAGTTCCGTAATTATCTGAATAAAGGAATCAACATCGTCAAAGTCCTTATATACCGATGCAAAGCGAACATAAGCGACAAGATCAAGTTCCTTCAGTCCCTTTAGTGCTCTGTCACCGATTTCTGAAGTTGTAGTTTCTGTTTTCATAGCGTTTGCATAGGTGTTTTCAATGTTATCGACCAGTTTTGTAAGCTGCTCAACGCTGACAGGACGTTTTTTTACTGCTGTCATAAGACCTTTTGTCAGCTTGGTTCTGTCAAAAGGTTCAAAACTTCCGTCCTTTTTGTATACCATTAAAGAAGGCTTTTCAACCACTTCATAGGTAGTAAATCGTCTGCCGCATTTTACGCATTCACGTCTGCGGCGCTTTTTTCCTTCACTCGGTCTTGAATCAACTACTTTTGTATCATCATAGCCGCAAAACGGACATTTCATAAGCCTTCCTCCCATACTGATAAGTTTACTATATACATTATTATACCATAAGTATATCATACCATACCAACTTTTTCAAGTTATTTTAATTTAAGCGATAAATATTTTTTGTGTTGACATACTGTAACTTTAGTGATATACTTTATTACATAAAAGCGATAAAGTCTGAAAGGATATGAAAATAAATGAAAATAGCTATAATCGGATTGGGACTTATTGGCGGTTCACTTGCAAAATCAATTAAGAAAAACACAAATCATACCTGCTATGGAATCGATAAAAACGAAAAGACTGTACTTTCTGCTTTGACACAAGAGGCTATTGATGAACAGATTGATGAATCACGTTTAAACGAATGTGACATCTCTATAGTCTGCCTTTACCCGGAGGGTATTATTGACTATATTATCAAAAACAAAAACAACTTCAAAAAAGGAAGCATTGTTATTGACAGCTGCGGCGTAAAATCCGCTATTGTAAACAGTGTTGAACAGGAACTTACACAGGTGGGTGTAAACTTTCTTGGCTGTCATCCTATGGCAGGAAGGGAATTTTCAGGCTTTGAATATTCTGTTGATAACCTGTTTGACAAAGCCAGTTTCATAATGACACCCACAGAAAACACAGATGAAAAAGTTATCGCAACAGTATCATCTCTTGCAAAAAGCATTGGCTTTGCAAAATGTGTTATATCAGATCCACAGGAGCATGACCGTATTATAGCTTTCACCTCACAGCTTGCCCATGTTGTTTCCAA
>JBJFBR010000169.1:0-1997 GCA_051888545.1 Oscillospiraceae bacterium | reverse complement strand
CATTGGGACTGAACGGTGACGGAATAGGAATAAACTATCACTGCGGTTTGTTTAAGCAGGTGTTTGAAAATAATCAGCAGGCAGAACTCCCTGATTCCTGGATTGAAGAGAACAGCTGGCTGAATAAAACTAAGAGAGTATATCCTGTGCATTTCGGCAGCCTTGATGTTATGGCAAGAATGTATGATATAGATATAATCGGCTATGAAAACGGTATAAATAAGCTGCATTTGTTTGATGTGGATACTGTGGATGAAAATATTGTAAAAGATGGCATATCATTTGATAAAACCGACATTTCAAAGAATCTTACCTTGTTTTTGTATCCTGATGACAGGGATGAAAACGGCAGACTTCTTCGTATTTATCAGCAGTATTTTATGGTGTCCGCAGGTGCACAGCTGATTTTAGACGAGTGTGTTGCAGCAGGCAGCAATCTTCATGATTTAGCGGACTATGCGGTAATTCAGATAAATGATACTCACCCGTCAATGGTAATTCCGGAGCTTATCCGCCTGCTGTACTTAAAAGGCATAGAACTTGACGAGGCCATAGAAATCGTCAACAAGACATGTGCATATACAAATCATACTATACTCGCAGAAGCATTGGAAAAATGGGATATAAGATACCTGAAAAAGGTTGTCCCTCAGCTTGTCCCGATTATTGAGATTCTTGATGATAAAATTCGCCGTAAGTATGATAACGAAAAGGTTTGTATAATTGATAAAAATGATGTTGTTCATATGGCGCATATGGATATACATTATAGCTTCAGCGTAAATGGCGTAGCCTCTCTGCATACGGATATTTTAAAGAAAAATGAGCTTAATGATTTCTATGAAATTTATCCTGATAAGTTCAATAATAAGACAAACGGGATAACCTTCCGCCGCTGGCTTATGTATGCAAATCCGGAGCTGTCATTGCTCATCAGCTCGCTTATCGGTGGCGGCTGGAAAAAAGATGCATTACAGCTTGAACAGCTTGAAAAATATGCAGAGGATGAAAAGGTGCTTGATAAGCTCCTTGAAATCAAAATGAACAACAAGAAAAAGCTTTGCGCATATTTAAAGGAAACCCAGGGCATAGAAATTAACGAGAATTCAATATTTGATATACAGATTAAGCGTCTCCATGAATATAAGCGTCAGCAGCTTAATGCTCTGTGGGTAATTCATAAGTATCTTGAGATTAAATCGGGTAAAAAGCCTTCCATGCCTATAACTGTTATTTTCGGTGCAAAGGCAGCGCCTGCATATATCATTGCACAGGATATTATTCATCTTGTTTTGTGTCTGCAGCAGCTTATTGAAAATGATGATGAGGTGAATCCGTATCTTAAGGTTATAATGGTTGAAAATTATAATGTAACGGCGGCAGAAAAGCTCATACCTGCCTGTGATGTTTCCGAGCAGATTTCTCTTGCGTCAAAAGAGGCAAGCGGAACCGGAAATATGAAATTTATGCTCAACGGCGGTGTAACTCTCGGAACAGAGGACGGTGCAAATGTAGAAATTCATCAGCTTGTTGGTGATGATAATATTTATATTTTCGGTGACAGCAGCGAAACTGTTGTAAAGCGTTATGCTGACGAAAGCTATAAAGCAGAAGAATATTACCAAGAAGATGAAGATATTCATAAAGCGGTTGATTTTATATTAAGTGATGAGCTTTTAAAAATCGGAAATAAAGAGCGTCTGGCAAGACTGCAGAAGGAGCTTATTTCAAAGGATTGGTTTATGACTTTCCCTGATTTTCAGTCATATTGTAAGGCAAAGGAGCAGGCATTTGCGGACTATGAGGACCGCAACAGCTGGGCAAAGAAAATGCTTGTGAATATTGCAAAAGCAGGATATTTTTCATCAGACCGCACCATTGCGGAATATAATAAAGATATCTGGAAATTAAACAAAGATTAATAGGACAAACGGCTGTATCGGAATGATGTGACCCCAAAAAGTTAGACAAAGTTTTTAAGGAATAATTGTATAAAA
>JBJFBR010000168.1:0-2007 GCA_051888545.1 Oscillospiraceae bacterium | reverse complement strand
GCATGTTCCTGATAGGTTTCGATAGTAAAATCAAGGTTCAAGGCATCTTTAAGTGCATTTGCCACAGCGTCAAGACGTCCGTTGCCCTTAGCCTGATAGGTCTGAGGCTTATCATTGCCCGGAATCTGAGCTGTTACATATGCTGAAATTCCGTTATCACCCTGCTGTACAAAGTGAGCCTCAAGAACATCAACCGGTGCCTTGATATTAAGATAATTCTCCTTGAATATATTGAATATTTCATCAGGCATAAGCTCTTTATGCAGATGGTCTGAAACATCTTTTACCGCATAACCAAAGTTCTCTCTCATCTTCTTTGGCAGATTATAACCATACTTCTGCTCCATAAGATAGCCGATACCGCCTTTACCGGACTGTGAGTTGATTCTGATAACATCTCCGTCATATTCCCTGCCCACATCTTTCGGGTCAATAGGCAGATACGGCACTGTCCAATGGTCAGGGTCTTTTTCTTCACGCCACTTCATACCCTTTGCAATAGCGTCCTGATGAGAACCTGAAAATGCTGCAAATACAAGACGTCCTGCATAAGGACTTCTCTCGTAAACCTTCATTCTTGTTACACGCTCGTAAATATCAACCAATGAAGATATATCCGAGAAATCAAGCTCAGGGTCAACGCCCTGTGAATACATATTCATTGCCAATGTGACAATATCAACATTACCTGTTCTTTCGCCGTTTCCAAAGCATGTACCCTCAATTCTGTCTGCTCCTGCAAGCAATCCCATTTCAGAATCTGCTACTGCACAGCCTCTATCATTATGAGGATGAAGTGATACTATTATATTTTCACGGTTATTCAGATGCTCGCACATATACTCAACCTGCTGTGCATAAACATGAGGCATTGACATCTCAACAGTAACAGGAAGATTTATTATAACCTTATTATCAGGAGCAGGCTGCCATACATCAATTACTGCATTGCAGATTTCAGCGGCAAAATCCATTTCTGTGCCTGTAAAGCTTTCAGGAGAATATTCAAAAATAACATTTCCCTTAGCTGTTTTCTTATACTCATTGCAAAGCTTTGCACCTGTAACGGCAAGGTCAATAATTTCCTGCTTAGACTTATGGAAAACCTGCTCACGCTGTGCCACTGAAGTGGAATTATACAGATGAACAACTGCATTCTTTGCACCGTCAATAGCCTCAAAGGTTTTCTTGATAATATGTTCTCTTGACTGGGTAAGCACCTGAATAGTAACGTCATCAGGAATAAGATTCTGTTCAATCAATGTACGGCAGAATTCATACTCAGTTTCAGATGCAGCCGGAAATCCGATTTCAATTTCCTTAAAGCCAACTTCAACCAGCTTTTTGAAAAATTCAAGCTTTTCTTCCAGGCTCATAGGTATAATCAATGCCTGATTACCGTCACGCAGGTCAACCGAACACCATATCGGTGCGTGGTCGATATAATCCTTCTTTGTCCATTTCAATGATTCAACAGGAGGCATAAAATAACCTCTCTGATATTTTTCTACATTCTTCATAGCAATTCCTCCACTTATAAAATTTCAATTTAATATTAACGATCAGTTCACAGGACGCCATAGTCGGTGAAGCTGTCTGATTTTTAATAATTTTCGGCTGATGGTACCCATAATGAACACTTCCTTCTTTTCTTTTATATAAAAAAATCGCCGCTCCTATATAAGGAGAGACGAGCCTGCCCGTGTTACCACTCTCATTCACACAAGACTTACATCTTATGCCTCATTCACATCCAACAATGTGTATCCCTTTAACGGGAGAACCCCGTACACAGCTACTAAACCCTCAAAGCTATTCACCGTATCCGCTCAAGGACGAGCTATAGCAGATTCTGTACACTGTTTTACACCGCCCAACAGTTCTCTATGCCACAAAAACCTGCTTTTATTTCCTATCAAAGCGTTTATCATATTTACATTATCATTATATTACAGCATTGGATTTTTGTCAAGCTTATTAATATTTTATTTACAAATATCCCCATAA
>JBJFBR010000167.1:0-2013 GCA_051888545.1 Oscillospiraceae bacterium | reverse complement strand
GAATGAGATCAATGCTTTTTACAATTATTGATATCTTTGAAGTTTTGCGTACAGATGATGTGTATGCCGACAGCTGTAAAAACCGCAGCAATATAATACCGGTCTGTACAAACCCATATGAATATTTATAGAAAAACGGAGGTTACTGGTTTATGCTAAATACGATTATCCAAGCGATCATTCAAGGTCTGACCGAGTTTCTGCCTGTATCAAGTTCGGGACATCTTTCACTTTTTCAGCATTTTACAGGCAGGAGCGGTGAAGGAGCATTAATGGTATCGGCAGTACTTCACCTTGGAACATTGCTTGCAGTGTTTGTTTGCTTCAGAAAAACGATCTGGGAGCTGATAAAAGAATTTGTCTTTATGATAAGAGATATATTCACTAAAAAATTCCATTGGAAGACAATGAACGGCTATCGCAGAATGGTCATAATGATTATTATTTCCACAGCTTGTCTTATTCCGTTTTACATATTCAAGGGTTGGTTTGAAGGAATTGCCCAGGATTCAAGCATACTTGCGGAAGGCTTTTGTTTCCTTTATACTGCCGCTATTCTGTTTATGTCATGTAAATGTACCAAAAGACATAAAAAGCCTGAAGATATTACGGTCAAGGACTCAGTTACTGTAGGCTTTTTCCAGTGCATAGCTTTGCTGCCGGGAGTTTCAAGATCCGGTTCAACCATTTCAGCAGGCTTGTTCTCAGGATTTTCCCGTTCACTTGCGGTACAGTATTCGTTTATTCTGGGTATCCCTGCAATTTTAGGCTCCTGTCTTGTTGAAGTAAAGGAAGCCGTAACAACAGATGCTGCACCAATCGGATTCGGTGAATGTCTGGTAGGATTTGTTGTGTCCGCTGTTGTTGGAATCTGTGCCATAAAAATGGTAAACTGGCTGCTTAAATCAGATAAATTCAAGGTGTTTGCATATTATACTCTTGCAATCGGTACTATAACTATTATTGTTGCAATTATTGAGGCAATTATGGGACATCCGATTTCTGTTGCAGGTTAATTAAAATGAGCTTATTAGGGGAGGTTTACTCCCTTAATATTTTTTATAAAGAATGTCAAAAGTCAGGAGGTACTGTAAATGGCTGCAAAAAAGAATAATAAGAAAAAACCGGCAAAAAAGCCTGCAAAAAAAACTACAGCGAAAACTGCAGCTAAAAACAGTAAGACTGCTGCTGAAGAGGAAGCGGTTTCAAAGGAACATAAGCGCTTTTGGTCAATAATTTTGCTGTGCTACGGAATTTTGCAGATATGTCTGACCTTTGTAAGAGGTGCAGGAGTCTGGGAAAAACTCTTTGAGCTTAACAGAGGACTTTTCGGTATGTCCGTTTTTCTGTTTCCGCTGTTCATAATTTATTCCGCAGTGCTTATATCATCAGATGCTCCTGTAAAAAAAATATCACGAAAAATTATATCATCTTTTATATTTATACTTCTTGTCAGCGGTGCACTTCAGATTTTTATGGTCGGAACCGTTGAAGGCGAAGATTTTATGACAAAGCTTGCAAATCTCTTTGTTTCAGGAACACACTTGAAAAGCGGCGGACTTGCAGCAGCAGTTATAGGCTGGCCGCTTCTTTCGGCATTCAAGCGTGTGGGCGCAGGAATTATTGTGGTTGTGTTGACATTGCTTTTTGTTATGCTTATGTCAAATGTTACAATTCCGCAGATTATTTCAGCGTTTAAAAAAGTTAAGCCGAAACGTGAAAATAAACCTGAAAAGCAAAAGACTGAAAAAGCAGAAAAATCTGATGATGAATCATTTGTTGATTTTGGAAAGTACTATAAAGAAGATAAAAAGAAATCCAATAAAATTAATAAAGAAAATGATAAGGCTCACGAGGCAGATGAGATTGTAATTGATGAAGAAAAGAGCAAATCTCAGCGTCAGAAGGAATTAAAACAAATTGCAAAGGCAGCTGCGTCAAGGAACTCATCAGCAAAAACAAAATCTGCAAAGATTGATAAATCAAAGCCGCCTAAGAATATGTATGTTGAAA
>JBJFBR010000166.1:8966-11296 GCA_051888545.1 Oscillospiraceae bacterium | reverse complement strand
CCTGAAGGCTGTTGATTACTTTGCAATGTTTGCAATTCCGTATATTATAAACTTCTCGTTTTCCACTTTGCTTTATATGAACAACGTTGAAACCGGCGGACTGTTTATGGTAGTAATAACTTTATGCGGTTCCTGGCTTGCGGATTCCGGAGCATATTTTGCCGGAACTTTCTTTGGCAAAACACCTCTTTGCCCTAAAATCAGCCCTAAGAAAACTGTGGAAGGAGTTATCGGCGGCGTTGTAACCAACGGAGTTTTATTTCTTATAATAGGACTTGTATATGAATATCTTCTTGACGGGGCACCGCTGCACTATGTTGTAATGATACTCAGCGGTATGATTTGTGCATTAATAGGACTTGTGGGAGATTTAACAGCATCGGTAATAAAACGTCAGCACGGCATAAAGGATTATGGAAATATAATGCCGGGACACGGTGGAGTAATGGACAGGTTTGACAGCGTTTTGCTTGTTGCACCGTTTATGTACTTTGTGTTCAGTCAGGGCTGGATACTTTAATTATGATAATATTTATAAAAAGGGGAACTTTTTTGAGTTCCCCTATTGGTTGTTAAAGAGATAAAGGAAAATCATATGAAAACAGTAACAATTTTAGGCTCAACAGGCTCAATAGGCACTCAGGCATTGACGGTAATTGAAAAGCATAATATTAATGTAAAGGCTCTTGCAGCTCATTCAAATGTTACACTGCTTGCTGAGCAGGTAAAAAAATTCGGTGCAGAGTATGCCTGCATTTACAGCGAAAATAAACTTGACGAGCTGAAAGAACTGCTTAAAGATACTGACGCCGAAATCTTTTGCGGAATGGACGGACTTTGCAGAATTGCAGAGCTGGACGGCGTTGATATAATGCTTAACTCAGTTGTGGGTATGGTTGGACTGAAACCGACTCTTGCGGCTATTGAGCATGGTACGGATATTGCTCTTGCCAACAAGGAAACTCTGGTAACAGGGGGACAGCTTGTAACTTCTGCGGCAAATAAAAAGGGAGTGAAGATTTTTCCTGTGGACAGCGAGCATTCGGCTATTTTCCAATGCCTTCAGGGAAACAAAAAATCACAGGTGAATAAAATTATTCTTACTGCCTCAGGCGGACCTTTTTTCGGGAAAACCAGAACAGAGCTTGAAAATGTAACCGCAGAGCAGGCACTTAATCATCCTAACTGGTCAATGGGGAACAAAGTGACCATTGATTCATCTACACTTATGAATAAGGGACTTGAATTTATTGAGGCTATGTGGCTTTTTGATTTAAATCCAGATCAAATTGAAATTGTGGTTCACCGTGAAAGCATTCTTCATTCGGCAGTAGAATACAAGGACTGTTCAATAATCGGTCAGATGGGTGTGCCGGATATGAAAATCCCGATTCAGTATGCTTTGCTTTATCCCGAAAGAATGGAATGTCCCACAAATCATCTGTCACTTACCGATTACGGCAGGCTTACTTTTGCAAAGCCTGATTATGATACATTTGAATGTTTAACTGCCTGCATAAAGGCAATAACTATAGGTGGAACATTGCCTGCTGTGGTAAACGGTGCAAATGAAGTGGCGGTTGACGCATTTCTTAAAGGAAAAATAAAGTTTTTAGATATTGGCAGACTTGTTACACAAGCACTTGACAAGGCAGAGAGAAAAGAGATAACCTGTCTTGAAGATGTTCTTGATGCAGATAAAACTGCACGGGTATTTATAAGAGAACAAATAGATTAGAAACTAAAGAAAGGCAACAAATATGACAATTTTAAGTATTGTGCTTACAATAATTATTTTTAGCGTAATAATTCTTATTCATGAGCTTGGACATTTTATTGCTGCAAAGTCCTGCGGAATAAAAGTAAATGAATTTGCTATCGGAATGGGCCCTGCCCTATTCAAGAAACAAAAAGGCGAAACCCTTTATGCCATAAGAGCTTTTCCAATCGGCGGATACTGCTCAATGGAAGGGGAAGATGATGACAGCGATGATGAACGCTCCTTTAACAAAAAGTCCGTTTCAAAGAAAATTCTGGTTGTTGTTGCCGGAGTTATAATGAATATGATTTTAGGATATATCCTGCTTGTAATTCATACAGCTATTACTGCGCCCATAACTTCTACAAAAATCGCCTGGTTTGAAGATAATGCAAAATCACAGTCTACTGGACTTGAAGTTGGAGACGAAATAGTAAAAGTGAACGGTATGAGAATTTTTACCGTTACAGATATGTCCTATCAGTTCCAGAATGATGAGGACAGCGTTTTTGATATGACTGTTATCCGTAACGGCGAAAAGGTGAAACTTGAAAATGTTGCCTTTGAGTCA
>JBJFBR010000166.1:0-8866 GCA_051888545.1 Oscillospiraceae bacterium | reverse complement strand
TTTATCTGGCAGCATTTATTACTATAAATCTGGGCTTGTTCAATTTACTGCCTATTCCTGCCCTTGACGGCGGCCGTCTGATATTCCTGATTATTGAAGCAATCAGAAGAAAACCGGTGCCTCCTGAAAAAGAGGGCATGGTTCACGCCATAGGAATGGCTGCATTAATGCTGCTTATGGTGGTTGTTACAGTGAGCGATGTTATGAAACTGTTTTAGCAAATGAAATGAGGTTTAAATATGCGTAATTGCAAAGCTGTCAAGTTGGGAAATCTTACTCTTGACGGAAAGAAAATTTATATACAGTCAATGCTGAATATCCCTGCAGAAAATGTGGTGGATTCGGTAAGGCAGGCTGTGGAGCTTGAAAAGGCAGGCTGTGAAATTGTCCGTGCGGCAATCCCCAACCTTGAGGCTGTAAGACTTATTCCTGCAATTAAGGAAAAGATAAATATTCCTTTGGTTGCTGATATACATTTTGATTACAGAATTGCCATTGCAGCCTGTGAAGCCGGAATTGACAAGATAAGAATAAATCCCGGCAACATTGGCGGCAAAGATAAGGTTCAGCAGGTGGTAAAGGCTTGTCAGCAGCGAAATATCCCTATACGAATCGGCGTAAACGGTGGTTCTCTTGAAAAGGACCTGCTGGCGGAGTATGGTTCTCCAACAGCTGAGGCTTTAGTTGAAAGTGCATTGCGTCACGTCAGGATACTTGAGAACTGTGATTTTGATGATATAGTGATTTCTCTGAAATCCTCTGATGTTCCCACAATGATAAAGGCATACCGACTTCTGGCAGAGAAATGCAGTTATCCTTTGCATCTGGGAGTAACTGAGGCAGGAACCGAAAGAATGGGAATTATAAAATCAGCCGTGGGTATCGGCTCATTGCTGGTGGACGGAATAGGCGAAACAATCCGGGTTTCTCTTACAGATAATCCTGTTAAAGAGATTTATGCGGCAAAGGATATTTTAAAAGCTGTGGGAAAGGGCAGCGGTGTAAAAATCGTATCCTGTCCAACCTGCGGAAGAACAAAGATAGACCTTATTTCTCTTGCCAAAAAGGTTGAAGATGCCACAAAGGATATTGACAAAGACATAACCGTTGCAGTTATGGGTTGTGTTGTCAACGGTATCGGTGAGGCAGGAGAGGCTGATATTGGAATTGCAGGGGGAAACGGCTGTGCGGTTTTGTTTAAGCACGGTGAGAAAATGTATAATGTTGATGAGGCAAATGCTTTGCAGGCATTGCTTGATGAGATAGATAAATTGTAAGGATTTTTTGGAATGAATTGCTATACGGTTTTACAGCTTTTTGAGGAATATTCTGACCTGATACCAAAGGAAATCGGAGAAGGCCGGGTTTTAAAGCTGATTTACGATGAGAAATCAAGGAAAATTACTGTTATTGTGAAATATAACAGTATGCTGAGCTATAGTTCGGTTTTAAAATGTGAAACGGATCTGTGCAAGGCACTTGGCTTGTCATCTTTTGATATAAATACAAAATATACGCCTGATCTGCTATCGGCGGAAAGCTTTTCATACATATGCGAATATATGAAAACAAACTTTGCTGTTGTGAACGGCTTTTTTAACGATGCTGAGGCAAAGTTTGAAAGCGGAAAATTCATTGTTGATATGAAACACGGCGGTGTTGAACTGCTGAAAAAAGCAGGAATTGAGTCTTATTTTCCCAAGCTGGTCAATGAGCTTTTTTCTGTGAGTGCAGTAATACAATTTACCGGAGTGGTTGAGTCGGACGCTGAGGCTTTTGAAAGAGAGCAGGAGGAATATCTTAACAGTATTCCTGCAAGCGTTCCGGAGCCAAAGCAAAACAGTCAGAAAGCTCCTGAGCAGTCGCAAGAATTCAGAACCTGTTCGGCTGATTTTACAAGACTTCACCTGATTTGTGAAAATGCAAAGGTAATCAAGGGAGGACCTATTTCAAGCGATACAAAGGTTACCGAGATGAAGGACTTGGGACAGGAAGAATTGGACAGCGTAACCGTCTGGGGAGAAATTTTTCAGGTTGATACAAAGGATACCAAAAACGGCGGACTTATTGCAAAAATCTTTTTCACTGATTTTACATCGTCATTTTCCATTAAAATGTTCGGCAGTGAAAAGAAAACAAAGTTTTCCAAGCTGATAAGAGCCGACCTGGAAAATATGCTTTCAGAGCTTAAAAAAGGAAAAACAATTATTGTAAGCGGTGCTGTGGAAGAAGACAAATTTGACGGCACAACAAATATAATACCTGACTCTATCATGCTTGTTAAGCGTGAAACAGAAAAGGATACCTGTGAGCAAAAGCGTGTAGAGCTGCATTGCCATACAAATATGTCTAATATGGACGCTGTTACTCCTGCAGGCAAAATTATAAGACGAGCTTTTGAGTGGGGACATAAAGCCATTGCCATAACTGACCATGGTGTTGTTCAGAGCTTTCCTGCCGCTACGGAAGAGGTAAACTCCATAAGGAAAAGCGGCGGAAATTTTAAAGCTATTTACGGTATAGAGGCATATGAAGTAAACAACGATGCAAAAATATATTACGGCTATGACAACCGTCCGCTGACAGATGAGTTTATAGCCTTTGACCTTGAAACAACCGGTACAGTTCCCGGCACAGACAAAATTATTGAAATCGGTGCAGTAAGAATCAGAAATCTTGAAATCGTGGACAGCTTCGATACCTTTGTAAATCCTCATATCGAGATAACCGAGTTTATATCCAATCTTACGGGAATTACAAACGATATGGTAGCCGATGCACCTGATGAAGAAACTGCGGTCAGGGAATTTATAAAATTCTGCGGTGAAAATCCTGTGCTTGTGGCACATAATGCAAGGTTTGATACAGGCTTTATATTTCAGTCGCTTAAAGAATATAATATCACTTTCAGGTTTTCATATCTTGATACAGTACCTATGTGTCAGATTATGCTGCCTGAGCTGAAAAAACATAAGCTGAATTTCGTGGCTGAGCATTTTGGCTTTGACTTCAATCATCATCGGGGAAGCGACGATTCAGAGGTTCTGGGTAAGATTTTTGTTGAGCTTTGCAAAAGGCTTATTGACGAAAACCCTCTTATGCGTGTAACTGTGGATATGATAAACAGCCTGCTTGGAAATGAGGAAAAAGTCTGCTCCGAAAAGGCAACATATCATCAGATAATTCTTGTAAGAAACAATACGGGATTGAAAAATCTTTATAAGCTTATTTCAAAGTCAAATCTTGATTATTACCGCAAAAAGCCGAGAATACCAAAATCTCAGCTGGTAAGATATCGTGAAGGACTTATTGTGGGCAGTGCTTGTGAGGCCGGGGAGCTTTATCGTGCCGTTCAGCGGGGGGATAGCTGGAACAAGCTTTGTCAGATCGCATCATTTTATGATTACCTTGAAATTCAACCTTTGGGCAATAATGAGTTTATGCTCCGAACGGAACGTGTAAAATCTTACGATGAAATCAAAGAATTCAACAGAACGGTTGTAAGACTGGGTGAATATCTGCATAAACCTGTTTGTGCAACGGGAGATGTGCATTTTCTCAATAAATCCGACTCACAGTTCAGAGCTATTTTGCAGTCGGTTAAATATCCCGACTGCGATAATCAGCCGCCTTTGTATCTTAAAACAACTCAGCAAATGCTTGAGGAGTTTGACTACCTGGGCAAGGATAAGGCTTTTGAAGTGGTAGTAACAAACACAAATCTTATTGCAGATATGATAGACAAGGATATAAAAGCTTTCCCTGTGGGTACATATACACCTTTTATTCCGGGTTCAGTACGTCAGCTGCAGATTATTTGCTGGAAAAAAGCCTGCTCTGTTTACGGCGACTGTGATCCCGAAAGCATTGAGATCCCTGAGGGTGATACAGGCATTGCAGAACCGTTTAAACCGCATCTGCCTGAGATAGTTTATAAGCGTCTTGAAAGAGAGCTTTCTTCCATTATAAAACATGGTTTTGCTGTGCTTTATATGATTGCACAAAAGCTTGTGGCAAACTCAGTTAAGCATGGTTATCAGGTTGGTTCAAGAGGTTCGGTAGGTTCTTCATTTGTTGCCTCCATGGCAGGAATATCCGAAGTCAACCCTCTTATGCCCCATTATGTCTGCCCGAAATGCCGTCACAGCGAATTTATAACAGACGGTTCTGTGGGTTCCGGTTATGACCTTCCCCCAAAGAATTGTCCTGTCTGTGGAACAGAATATAAGCGTGACGGACATGATATACCATTTGAAACATTCCTTGGCTTTGACGGTGATAAAGCTCCTGATATCGACCTGAACTTTTCGGGAGATTATCAGTCGCAGTCACATAAATATACAGAAGAGCTGTTCGGTGCGGATCACGTTTTCAAGGCAGGTACTATTGCGGGAGTTCAGGATAAGACTGCATACGGCTATGTAAAAAAATATCTTGACGAGCGTGGAATAACCGTTCACCCTGCGGAAGAGCAGCGTCTTATAAACGGCTGCCTTGATGTAAGAAGAACAACAGGACAGCATCCGGGGGGCATGGTCGTTATACCCAGCGACTATGAAGTATATGATTTTACCCCTGTTCAGCACCCTGCGGAAAAGGCTGATTCTGATATTGTTACCACACATTTCGACTTCCATTCGCTTCACGATACGATATTAAAGCTTGATGAACTCGGACACGATGTTCCTACATTATATAAATATCTTGAGGATATGACCCACGAGAATATACTTGAAATTCCGATGTCTGATGAAAAGGTGTACAGCCTTTTTGAATCCCCTGAGGCTTTGGGGGTAACGGCGGAGGAAATTTCATGCCCCACGGGAACGTTGGGAATCCCTGAAATGGGTACACCCTTTGTTATACAAATGCTCCTTGACGCAAAGCCAAAGAATTTCAGCGACCTTTTGCAGATATCGGGACTTTCACACGGTACTGATGTGTGGCTGGGCAATGCAAAGGATCTTATTGCAGAGGGAACCTGCACAATTTCTGAAGTAATCGGTACCCGTGACAGTATTATGACCTATCTTATTTATCATGGGGTTGATCCGAAGCTTTCATTTAAAATTATGGAAATTACCCGTAAAGGTAAAGCTCCTAAACTGCTGACCGAAGAAATGAAACAGACCATGCGTGATAACGATGTTCCTGAGTGGTATATTGAAAGCTGTCTGAAAATCAAGTATATGTTCCCGAAAGCGCATGCTGCGGCATATGTTACTTCGGCAATAAAGCTTTGCTGGTTTAAAATATATTATCCTCTGGAGTTTTATGCTGCATATTTTACTGTTCGCGGAGAGGATTTTGATGCCGAAACAGCGGTCAAGGGAAAATATATTGTTCAGAATAAGATACAGGATATTAAAAACAGACCTAAAAGTGAGAGGACCGCAAAGGATGACGGAGTACTTGAAATGCTCCAACTCACAAATGAAATGCTATGCAGAGGTTTTGAGTTTTTGCCTGTTGATATATTCAAATCCCATGCAACGATTTATCAGATAGAGGACGGAAAGCTGAGACTTCCCTTTGTTGCACTTTCAGGAGTAGGAGAAAATGCTGCACAGCTTCTGTATGAAAAGGCTAAAAACCGTGATTTTATTTCCATTGAAGAATTCCAGCAGCAAAGCGGTGTAGGAAAGTCGGTAATTGATACTCTGGCACAAAACGGTGCCTTCGGCGATTTGCCCGAATCTAATCAGATATCACTTTTTTAAAGCTTTGTTTTCACTATGGTAATTAATCGTTAATAAAAAGAGTTGACAATATAAAAATGATGTGTTATCATATTACTATGCTATCATAGTAGCACTTTAATATGCTAAAGTTAAATTGAAAGGACAAAATAGATGAACAGAAATGACCTTATAACACCGGAAGGTACAAGAGATTTGCTTTTTGATGAATGTCTTGCAAGACGAGAGGTAGAAACAAGACTTGAAAAATTATTTTTAGGCTTTGGATACAGTGAGGTTTTAACTCCGGGAATTGAATTTTATGATTTGTTTATGGGCAGCTCAAGGAATTTCCGACAGGAAAATCTCTATAAGCTGGTTGACTCAAAGGGACGTTTAATGGCTCTTCGTCCCGATTCCACAATTCCAATAGCAAGACTTGCAGCAACAAGACTAGCAGATGCAGAATTGCCTTTGAGACTTTATTATAATCAGAGTGTTTTTGAAAACAATGCATTGCTTAAAGGCCGTTCCGATGAAATTGCACAGGCAGGAATTGAACTTATCGGCGGTAAGAATTCAAAGCGTGCAGATTATGAGGTTATGTGTACTGCTGTAAACGCACTTGCATCATTTGATAAGGATAATTTCAGATTTGAAATCGGACATATAGGATTTTACAAGGAGCTTGTTTCTCAGCTTAATGTAGACGAAAGCGTAAGCGAGGAGATAAGACTGCTCATTTCTACAAAGAACTATCCTGCACTTAATGATTTGCTTGATAAGATAGGCGACAATAAGATAACCAATGCACTGAAACAGCTTCCTCGCTTGTTCGGCGGAGCAGAGGTTTTGGATAAGGCTTCTGAACTCTTTGACGATGAGAAGATAACTGAGATATTAAATCATCTTCGTGAAGTATATAACCGCATTGCAAATATGGGATATGCGGATAAAATTTCACTGGATCTTGGTATTGTAAGCCATACCGATTACTATACAGGTATAGTGTTTAACGGCTATCTTTCCGGAGTCGGACAGGCAGTTCTTAAGGGCGGAAGGTACGATAAGCTTTTAGGCGAGTTCGGCCATGACGCACCTGCTGTAGGTGTTGGTGTGAACTGTGATCTGATTGCGGAGTATCTGTTAAAAAATCAGCTTGCTCCAAAGGTAAAGGCTGCCGACTGTATAGTGTACGGCGAAAAAGGCTGTGTAGTTGAGGCGCTTATGTTTGGTCAGGAGCTTGTTAATAAGGGACTTACCATTGAAAGCAGTTTGTTTGATACTGTTGAGGAAACAAAAGAGTATGCAAAAAGCAAAGGCATACCAAAAATATATGTCATTGACCATAATGATGACATTACGGAAATTACTGTAGAATAAACTCAGAAGGAAAGGTAAGATTTAATGAATAAACCATTGAGAATTGCTCTTACAAAGGGCAGACTTGAAAAAGATACAGTAGGCTTGCTTGAAAAGATTGGTTACGACTGTACTGCTGTAAGAGAAAAGGGAAGAAAGCTTATTTTGCCTGTGCCTGACGGAAATCTGGAAGTTGTACTTGCAAAGGCAAACGATGTCATTACATATGTTGAACACGGCGTTTGTGATATGGGTGTTGTGGGAAAAGATACGATTATGGAAATGCAGGGAAAGTTTTTTGAGCTTTGCGATTTAGGCTTCGGAAGATGCAGATTTGCTCTTGCAACCAAAAAAGGCTCGCAGTTTTACGGCGGCTACAGCGTAAAGACTATTGCCACAAAATACCCTAACATTACAAGAAATTATTTTGAAAGCAAGGGTATGGACGTTGAGATAGTTAAAATTGAAGGTTCGGTAGAGCTTGCACCATTGCTTGAGCTTGCTGACGGAATTGTGGATATAGTTGAAACCGGAACTACATTGAAGGAAAACGGTCTTGAGGTTGTTGAGGACATTGTTCCGATTTCTGCAAGATTGATTGTAAATATGGTAAGCATGAAAATGAGACAGAAGGAAATTGAAAAGTTTGTTTCGCTTGTTGAGGCAAATATATAATGGGAGAGGGATAAAATGGCTTTGGTAAAAAAGATTTATGTAAACGGTAAAGACGAAGAGGAATTCTTTAAACAGCTTGCCGAAAGAAACGGTGAGACAGATAAAAAGGTAACAGAAATCGTTTCCGATATTATCGCCAATGTAAAAAAAGACGGTGATAAGGCAGTCAAAATGTATACTGAAAAGTTTGACGGAAAGCTCCCTCAGTATTATGAAGTGCCGAGAGAGGTAATCAATGACGCTCTGACAGAGGCTGATCAGACTTTTGTTGACGCAATGCTCAACGCTGTGGAAAATATTACAGATTTCCACTCAAGACAGAAATCTCAGAGCCTTGTAAATCCAAAGGAAAACGGTGTTATTCTGGGACAGCGTGTAAGAGGTCTTGAAAGAGTAGGACTTTACGTTCCCGGCGGTACAGCCGCATATCCGTCATCAGTACTTATGAATGCGATTCCTGCAAAAATCGCAGGGGTAAAAGAAATTATAATGATAACTCCTCCGCTTAAAGACGGTACTCCTAATAAGGATATACTTGTGGCAGCGGCACTTTGCGGAGTAGACAGAATTTTTATGGCAGGAGGTGCTCAGGCTATAGCTGCTCTTGCTTATGGTACAGAAGAAATTCCAAAGGTAGACAAAATCGTAGGACCGGGAAATATATTTGTTGCAACTGCAAAGAAACTGCTTTTCGGTACTGTTGATATTGATATGATAGCAGGACCAAGCGAGATTTTAGTTCTTGCCGATGAAACAGCAAATCCTAAATTTGTTGCCGCTGACCTTATGTCACAGGCTGAACATGATAAGCTTGCTTCGGCAATTCTGGTTACAACAAGTGAAAAGCTTGCCGATGAGGTCAACGCTGAAATCGACAGACAGATTAAAGATTTGTCAAGAAAAGAAATAATAGAAACATCGCTTTCAGGCTATGGTGCTATGCTTATTTGCTCAGATAAGGAGCAGGCATGCGATATGGCAAACAGAATTGCTCCTGAACACCTGGAGGTTGTATTTGAAAATCCCATGGAATATCTGGGCAGACTTGACAACGCAGGCTCAATTTTCCTGGGACAGTATGCTCCTGAACCTTTGGGAGATTACTATGCAGGACCAAACCATGTTCTGCCTACAAGCGGAACAGCGAGATT
>JBJFBR010000165.1:0-2021 GCA_051888545.1 Oscillospiraceae bacterium | reverse complement strand
CAGCTGAGACTGCTCAGTATGTAAACAATGCCAAAGGATATACTGTTATGGGTACGCCCGGCTTGATTTTAAATAAAATTTATCTGACTTCCAAGTAATTACCATAAGCTATATAAAGCGACTGAGAGAAATCTTGGCCGCTTTATAATTTACAGCAAAATAGTACGCAGAACTGTGATTTTTTGTGTTTTTTCTATTTACTTTTAGGATTTAAAGTGATATAATTAATTTGTTTAATTTTGAAAATATTTATATGCGTTATACCCGTATTTTGTTTATAGGAAAGGATGTGGGATTTTAGTCTTTTTGTTAAGGAATGTTAAAATATAATTTTTTTGGAGGGAAAATTTGAGTATGAAAAAGCTATTGAAAAAAATAGTATGCTGTGCATTAAGTGCAGCAACGATGCTGACAATGTCAGTATCTGCAAGTATCTCATCATTTGCGTCTGATAAGCTTACCGGTCTGACAGCAGATCAGATTGTTGATGAAATGACAGTAGGTTGGAATCTGGGAAATTCACTTGACAGTATTTCGCAGAACGGAAGTCCTTCTCCGCAGGAAAGTGTTACTGCATGGGGAAATCCCGAGCCTACTCAGGAACTTATCAAGAAAGTAAAAGAAACAGGATTTAATACGATCCGTATTCCTATTACATGGTATCAGCATTTAACATATGATTCATCAGCTGATAAATATATTGTTAAAAGCGATTGGATGCAGTATGTAAAAAAGGTCGTTGACTGGGCATATAATATGGACATGTTCGTTATTATCAATGTTCATCACGAAGATTGGGTAAATGTATCTCATTTTACTGAAGATACGCTTAATACAGCTAAGAAAAAGCTTGGTGACATCTGGTCACAGGTTGCGGAAGAATTCAAGGATTATGACCAGCACCTTATTTTTGAAGGCATGAACGAACCTCGTGAAACATATGATTCATCTGTTGAGTGGGGCGATGGAAATTCAAATTCATGGAGCTATATCAACACTCTTAATTCAGTCTTTGTTTCCACAATTCGTAACAATGGTGAGGGTAATAATCCGGAGCGTTTGTTAATGATTCCTGCTTATCATGCTTCTGACAGTGCTGTTCCGCTGAATAATCTTACTATTCCTGATAATGCGGGAAATATTGCACTTTCAGTACATGCTTATGAGCCGTATTCATTTACAATGGATACTTCTGAAAGCCATATATATGAATCCACAAACAAATGGGGAACATATAATCCGGATACTGTTGCAAGTGTAATGCACAGCCTTAAAAATATTTCCGAAAGTAAAAATGTTCCTATAATTCTGGGCGAATTCAGTGCATCTGACTTTAACAACACCGCTGAACGAGTTAAATGGGCGAAAGACTATGTATCTCAGGCTACACAAAACGGTTTTGTCTGTGTCCTCTGGGATAATAACTGCACATACAGCGGAAGTGACAATTCAGAAAATCATGGATATTTTAACCGTGCAGACAATTCAATTTATGCTAACTCAAAAGACGTTCTTGAAGCCATAATTGAAGCCGCAGGTCAGGAATATACAGAGCCTGAGCCGGATGAATTCTGGAATACTGTTACTATGGGAGATAACTGGGTAAAGCTTGAAAAATTCGATAACGGTGTATCGGTTAGTCAGTACAGCGGATATAAGCTTTCTGCGGATATGTCATATATTAAGGAAGGCTATAAGCTTGCAATAGTTCATAACGGTTCAACTGCACCAAAGCTTGTGCTTGAAACCAATGACGGAAAATATACCTGGATTCAGGTTGATGCTGAATCAACAGAAAACCACATATCCTATTATAATTATAATGATATTATGACTGCGCTTAACAACAGTGGTTATACTATCAGCCAGATAGGCAATATTATAGGTCAGGTTATGGTTGAATCAAAGGTATATGGTTTGTATGCTGTTCCGGTATCTTCAGATTCATCAAGTGTGTCCGACAGCTCATCAAAGGCAGACTCTTCAAGCAAGGTTGAGTCGTCATCTCAGGCAGAAAGCTC
>JBJFBR010000164.1:0-2023 GCA_051888545.1 Oscillospiraceae bacterium | reverse complement strand
GAAAAACCAACTCAAGATTTCTCTTATCATCATTAAGATAACCGCCGATAAGGTCACCCCAACGATTTTTTTCGCCTTTTCCCACTCTGGCATATCCGTATCCCGGCAGGTCTACAATATAAATATCCTCAAGGGTATAAAAATTTATAGTTACGGTTTTGCCGGGCACAGAGCTTACTTTTGCCAAGGACTTACGGTTGAATATTTTATTTATAAGAGTAGATTTTCCCACATTGGAACGGCCGGAAAAAGCAATTTCCACTCTGTCCGATTCGGGAATCTGCGAAAGCTTTCCGAAAGAGGTATAAAACTGTGCAGTATTAAAATTCATATTCAATCTCCTATACAGTAGTTTTCACACGTTCGCTTTTTCCGCTTTTGCTGCTGTTCAGCAGCTCCAGAGGCACATCGCTTTCTGTCAGCGAATTCTTTGGCTGAACAAGAGCAGTATCCAGAACGTCCTGCAAGGTTTCGGCGAAAACGAACTCCACATTCAGCTTGACTTCATCGTCAACCTCGTCCAGATCGCCTATATTATCCTTTGGCACAATAACCGTTTTTATACCTTCTTTATATGCAGCCATAGTCTTTTCACGCAGTCCGCCTATTGGCAGGACCTTCCCGTTAAGGGTGATTTCTCCTGTCATAGCCACATCTGCCCTTACGGCAATTCCGCTCAAAGCTGAGATCAAAGCTGTAACCATAGTAACTCCTGCCGACGGTCCGTCCTTTGGCACAGCACCTTCCGGCGCATGGATATGTATATCCTTCTTCTCGTAGAAGTCAGGCTCTATACCATATTTTTCAGCAACGCTTCTGCAATAGCTTACTGCAATTTTTGCTGATTCTTTCATAACATCACCCAGTGAACCTGTCAGCTCAATCTTGCCCTTTCCGTCAAGCACGAGTACTTCAAGAGGAAGTATAACTCCGCCTACCGATGTCCACGCAAGGCCGTTTACTTCACCAACGGCATCAACCTTTTGCGAAATGTCCCTGAGATACTTTTTATGTCCCAGATACTTCTCAATGTTTGTATCCTTGAAAATAACACGTTTTGTGTCATTTTCCACAATTTCCTTAGCGGCTTTCCGGCACAAAGTTCCGATAGTTCTCTCAAGATTTCTGACTCCCGCCTCACGGGTATAGCTGTCAATAAGCGTATATATACCCTTGTCGGTAATTCTCATCTGTGCAGCTTTTAAACCGTTTTTCTTGATTTGTTTGGGAATAAGATGATTCTTTGCAATGTTGAATTTTTCTTCACGGGTATAGCTGGCAAGCTCGATAACTTCCATTCTGTCAAGAAGAGGTGGCTGAATAGTTTCCGTTGTATTTGCAGTTGTTATAAACAGTACATCACTTAAATCAAACGGCAACTCAATAAAATGATCTCTGAAAGCTGTATTCTGTTCTGAATCCAGAACTTCCAGCATTGCAGAAGACGGATCGCCTCTGTAATCATTGCCCATTTTGTCTATTTCATCAAGCAGAATTACAGGATTTTTGCTTCCGACCTGCTTCATAGCATTCATAATTCTGCCTTCCATAGCTCCGACATATGTTTTTCTGTGACCTCTTATATCGCTTTCATCTCTGACTCCGCCCAGTGAAACACGGACATATTTTCTGCCAAGCGCTTTTGCTATGGATTTTCCCACAGAAGTTTTGCCTGTTCCCGGAGGTCCGACAAGACAGAGTATCTGTCCCTTTACATCCTTGTTAAGACATCTGACTGCAAAAGTTTCAAGAATACGCTCCTTGACCTTTTTCAGACCATAGTGATCCTTATCAAGAACCTTTGCGGCTTTTTTAATATCCGTTACATCTTTTGTATATACATTCCATGGCAATGCAAGACAGGTGTCAAGATAGTTGCGTATAACCACAGCTTCCTGTGAACTCATCTGCATTTGTGACAAGCGATTTACCTCGCTGTTCAGCTTTTGAACAACCTCATCGCTTGCACCAAGTTTACTTATTTTGTCATAATAATTCTGAATTTCATCAGCAGCAGATTCTT
>JBJFBR010000163.1:0-2045 GCA_051888545.1 Oscillospiraceae bacterium | reverse complement strand
AAAAAATATATATAATAAAATTCGTTTAAGCGGACATAAAATATCCCGTTACCGCAAACGATAACGGGAATCGGTGCAGGGGCACGCCCCTGCTGGTCGGAGTGACGGGACTTGAACCCACGGCCTCTACCACCCCAAGGTAGCGCGCTACCAATCTGCGCCACACCCCGACGACTAAACTATTATACAATAAAAGCTCAGGAATGTCAAGAGAAAAAATAAATGAAAGGACGTCAGAATCTGACGTCCTGAAAAGATTACTTATTTAAAGACTTAGCAAGCTGAGATTTCTTTCTTGCAGCCTTATTCTTGTGAATAATGCCCTTTGAGCAAGCAGCGTCAACCTTCTTGATTGCAGCCTTAACAGCAGCAGCCTTATCTTCGCCTTGAGCAGCGTCAGCTTTTTTGAGAGCTGTCTTGAGGTCTGATTTAACAGCCTTGTTTCTCAAAGCCTTAGATTCGTTAACCTTAACTCTCTTCTTTGCAGATTTAATATTTGGCATCCTTAACCCTCCCCGATTGAATAAATTTGTACTTATTGCAAAAGCTATTTACACGACTGAGAGGAAAGTGTAAAAAGCCATTTAAACAAGCCTTATCATTATCATAACACATTGAGCAGAAAATTGCAAGGGCTTTTTTAAAAAAATATGCCAAAAATCCATATATTTTTCTCAGCTCAAAACTATACTGTGCTAAGGAGCAAAAAAATATGTCTATGAGAACCGACCTTGCCCAAGAGGCTTTGGAATATGTAAAAGCTGAAGAAGGCATTTCAAAATCTTCACACCTTTGTGATAACTGCAATATGGAAGTCACAGAAATTGAGATAACGTCTGATAATACCGCTCAGCAAATCGGAAAGCCTGTGGGGAAATATATAACCCTGGAGAACAAACAAGGATGTTTCAGCTTTTATTCCAATCTTTTTAATGAGCAGGCAGAACTTTTGAAAAGCGAGCTGATTAAGCTTATGCAGGATGTCAGCAGCGTACTTGTTGTAGGACTGGGCAATCGTGCTATTACCCCCGACAGACTCGGCCCTGCCTGTGCAGAAAAAATCTTTGCCACAAGACATATCAAACGCCTTGCAACTGATATAGATACCTCCGAACTTTCTGATGTTACCGTTATATCTCCCGGAGTAATGGCTCAGACAGGTATGGAAGCTTCCGAGATAGTCCGTTCTGCCGTAGATTTTGTAAAACCTCATGCCGTTATCGCCGTTGACGCACTCGCCTGCTCCGATCTTTCTCACCTGGGAACAACAATTCAGATAACCGACACCGGAATTTCCCCGGGAAGCGGTGTGCAGAATTCAAGAAAAGAACTGTCCGGAAAAACTCTCGGTATTCCCTGTATAGCTGTGGGCGTTCCTACCGTTGCGGATATGAATACCGTTGCAGAGGCACTTGACGCACAGAATTGCCCCGATGACTTTAAAACCATGCTGGTTACTCCTAAAAGTATTGACAACCTGATCACAAGAACAGCCGCTTTGGTTTCAACTGCAATAAACAGAGCTTTTCATCCGACGCTTTCCGACGAAGAAATCACATCTTTAATATTATAATGGTATAGTAACAGCCGAACCAATAAATATAACCGTCAAAATAGCCAAAATTCAAAGGCAATTATATTGCAAAATGCTGATTGACAAAATTGTATTTATTTACTATAATTGAAATGTAGAAATGTATATTATTGCTTTTTAATTGCATTTGCAGAGTTCACTCTGTTATTCTAAGGAGGTAATATTGAAATGAAAATGGCAAAAAGAGTTATTGCCGGCTGTGCCGCTTTAACTATGATTTTGGGCGTTGCAACATCATGTACAAAAGGCGGTTCAACATCCAAAAAAGGTGAAGGATTTACGTCCGAACAGGAAAAAATCGTTGAAGAAATGAAAAAGAAAGTTCCTTCTGACGCTAAGGACTCTTTAAAGAATAAGGAAATCACATGGCTCGCTCACTATGATATCAACCCTGATAAAGGCAAGGCAGCTTCCCCTGCACTTACTTTGTTCCAGGATTGCTACGGCGGAA
>JBJFBR010000162.1:6905-11518 GCA_051888545.1 Oscillospiraceae bacterium | reverse complement strand
ATAGCATCTGCACCTGCTGAAAATACACAGGCTCCGGCTGAAGCGGCTCCTGAGAAATTTTCGGGCAAACAGGTCAAAGCCCCTATCGTAGGCACATTTTATGATTCTCCTTTCCCGACGGAAAAACCATATGTTTCAGTGGGAGATACAGTTAAAAAAGGCGATATCCTGTTTATAATAGAATCTATGAAGGTTATGAATGAAGTGCAGTCGGAATTCAGCGGAGTTGTTAAGGAAATCTGCGTAAACAGCGGTGATTCAGTTGAATTTGATCAGACAGTAATGATTATCGGTTAATCGGAGGTCATAATATGGCAGTAATAATGAACAAAGAGCAGATTATGGAGATTATTCCTCACAGAGATCCGTTTCTGCTTATTGATGAAGTAAATGAACTTGAAGTAGGCAAACATGTTGTTGCCACAAAACATATCAGAGAAGATGATTTCTGGTTTAAGGGACATTTCCCGGATTATCCCGTAACACCGGGTGTGCTTATGGTTGAAATGTTGGCACAGGCAGGTGCTGTAGCTTTGCTTTCACTGCCTGAAAATAAAGGGAAGATCGGTTTCTTCGGCGGAATAAACAACTGTAAATTCCGTCAGCAGGTTGTTCCCGGAGATGACCTCGTACTTGAGGTTGAAATTATCAAAGTCAAAGGTCCTATTGGCGTAGGAAAAGGAGTTGCCACAGTAAACGGTAAAAAAGCTGTGTCAGCAGAAATAACCTTTGCAGTCAAGTAAATTTTTATTCAAGGATTGGATTAAAATATGTTAAAAAAAGTATTGATTGCCAACAGAGGAGAAATTGCTGTAAGAATAATCCGTGCCTGCCGGGAACTGGGAATACATACCGTGGCAGTATATTCAACAGCCGATAAAAATGCTCTTCACGCAAAAATTGCCGATGAGGCTGTTTGCATAGGTCCTGCTCCGAGCAAGGACAGCTATCTTAATATGAGAGCTATAATTTCTGCCTGCGAGGTTACAGGTGCTGAAGCGATTCACCCCGGTTTCGGATTTCTTTCGGAAAATCCTGTTTTTGCAAAAACCTGTGAAAAGTGCGGTATAACATTTATCGGACCAAGAGCCGAATCAATTTCCATGCTTGGCGACAAGGCTCAGGCTAAGGAAACGATGAAAGAAGCAGGAGTTCCTGTTATACAAGGCTCAGACGGTGCAGTTTTCAATATTCACGCTGCCCACACTCTTGCAAATGATCTGGGCTATCCCGTTATGGTCAAAGCATCATCAGGGGGCGGCGGAAGAGGCATCAGAATCGTACATTCTGATGACGAGCTTGAATCGCAGATTACAGCAGCAAAGCAGGAGGCTCTTGCCTGCTTTGGCAATGATGACATATATATTGAGAAATTTATTGAAAGCCCAAAACACATTGAAATACAAATTCTTGCAGACAATTACGGAAATGTAATTTCTCTTGGAGAACGTGACTGCTCTATGCAGAGGAGAAATCAAAAGGTTCTGGAAGAATCACCTTCACCTGCAAGCTTTATGACCGATGAGCTCAGAAAGAAAATGGGTGAAGCTGCCTGCAAAGCCGCAAAGGTATGCGGTTACAGAAACGCAGGAACAGTTGAATTTCTTGTAGATAAAAACGGTAATTTTTATTTTATGGAGATGAATACCCGTATACAGGTTGAGCATCCTATTACCGAAATGGTAACGGGAATTGACCTTGTCAAAGAACAGCTGCTCATTGCATCAGGGGAAAAGCTCAGATACAAACAGGAAGATATAAAAATCGGCTGTCATGCCATTGAATGCAGAATTAATGCGGAAGACCCCGATCATAATTTCAGACCTTCTCCGGGAGTTATAAAATCCTTGTTTTTACCCGGCGGAATGGGTGTGAGAATAGACTCAGCCGCATATCAGGGATATGAGATCCCTCCGTATTATGATTCCATGATCGGAAAACTTATTACATTTGCGCCGACTCGTGAAGAGGCCATTGCAAAAATGAGATGGGCATTGGCTGAATTTATTGTTGACGGAATCTCAACCAATGTTGATTTTCAGCTCAAGCTTATAAGAACTCCCGAATTTATTGAAGGAGACTATGATAATAATTTTCTTAACAGAACTAAGTTATAATATGAGATATACAACAGATTAGTATTGATGTATTGAAAATATAAGCAGAAAATTCTTTTGAAAGGAAGGTTAATTGAATGCTTGAAGATTTATTCTCTGTTGTAAAAACAAGATTTAACGGCGAGCAATCGTCAGAAGATAAAAAGAAGAAAACCGATATTCCAAAAGGACTGCTTTTTAAATGCCCGAGATGTTCAAATGTTACACTCTCTGACGAATTTCAGCAAAACGGAAAGGTCTGTCCTCACTGCAACTATCATTCAAGACTTACCGCAAAAGAAAGACTTGACATTACCATTGATAAGAACAGCCTTGAGGAATTTGACGCTGATATGATATCCAAAAACCCCATTGATTTTCCCGACTATGAACAGAAGCTGGAATCACTCCGGGAAAAAACAGGTCTGAAAGACGCTGTAATTACAGGAAAAGCCACTATCAGAGGGGAAGAAATAGTTATTATAGTTATGGATTCCAACTTTATGATGGCGTCAATGGGCAGCGTTGTAGGGGAAAAAATAACAAGAGCTTTTGAATATGCCACAGAAAATAAACTGCCTGTTGTTGCATTTACTGCCTCCGGAGGAGCAAGAATGCAGGAAGGCATTGTTTCTCTTATGCAAATGGCAAAGACTTCAGGTGCTGTTGCCAGACACAGTCAGGCAGGTCTGCTTTATATTACCGTTATGACCGATCCTACCACAGGCGGTGTAACCGCATCTTTTGCGTCTTTGGGTGACATTATAATTGCTGAACCGAAGGTACTTATCGGTTTTGCAGGCAGACGTGTCATTGAAGGCACAATTAAACAAAAACTTCCCGACGATTTCCAGTCCGCAGAATTTATGCTGGAATCGGGCTTTGTGGATATGATTGTGGAAAGAAAGAAAATAAGACGCACCATTGCACATCTTTTAAAGCTACATAAGCAGGGGGGTAAATTAAATGAGTGATTTAACTGCTTGTCAGCGGCTTGATATTATAAGAAACAAAAATCGTCCCACGGTAAATGATTATATACCTTTGATTTTTGATGATTTTTTTGAAATGCACGGCGACAGAAACTTTGGCGATGACGGTGCAATTAAAGGGGGAGTATGTTATTTTAAAGGACTTCCCGTTACCGTTATTGCAGAAGTCAAAGGACGCAATCTTGAAGAAAACAAGGCGTGCAATTTCGGAATGCCTCATCCGGAAGGATACAGAAAAGCTTTGCGCCTTGCAAAACAAGCTGAAAAGTTCCACAGACCTATTATCTGCCTCATAGACACCTCCGGTGCATATCCCGGAGTTGAAGCGGAAAAACGCGGTCAGGGCGAGGCTATCGCAAAAGACATAATGGAATTTATGACGCTGAAAACGCCGATTATAAGCATTGTTCTCGGCGAAGGAGGCAGCGGCGGAGCATTGGCTCTAGGTGTATGCGACGAGCTTGCTATGCTGGAAAATTCACTTTATTCGGTTATATCCCCCAGCGGATTTGCTTCAATTCTCTGGAAAGATTCCAGCCGTGAACGTGAAGCCTGCAACATTATGAAAATTACCGCTGAGGATCTTGTAAGACTGAAAGTATGCGATTACATTATCCCGGAAGCTCTGGGCGGTGCCCACAATGATGCTGAGCAAACCGCTGAAAATATTTCTGATTACATTTTGTCAGCCCTGAAAAGAAAATTGCAAAAAGGGGTTGACGAATTGTTAAATCAACGCTATAATAAATTTAGAATAATCGGCGACTTCCAATATGCTGATAATTCGGCCGATTAAAACGGCGTATTTATTTAACAAAGAAGGAGGTTACTAAAATGGTTTTTGAAAAAGTTCGTGATATCGTAGTTGAAAATCTCGACGTAGACGCTGACGCTGTAACACCTGAAGCTTCAATCATTGATGATCTTGGTGCAGACTCTCTTGACGTTGTTGATTTAATAATGGCTATCGAAGAGGAATTCGATGTAGAGGTTCCTGATGAAGAGGTTGCTAACATTAAGACTGTTGACGATATTGTTAAATATATTGAATCAAAGCAAAACTAACAACCCATTTAAGCAAGCCAGATATTAAAAAAAGCCGTGTTGATCTTTATAGCACGGCTTAAATTCTTTTATTATGAAAAGGAAATGCTATGAAAAAATTAATACTTATATCTGCGGTTACTGCACTTTCTATTATGCTTTGCTCCTGCGGCGACCCTGTTTCAAATAATAACAAAAATTCTGCCGATGTAACAACAACCGTTTCGGTAAAATCCGGCTCCGGAAATACAAACAGCAAAAATTCTCCGAAACAAACCACTTCTGCAAAAAAAGACGCTAAATCAAGTACATCAACAACAAGACAAGTCTATCCTATACACACTGAAAAAACCGGAAAATATGATAATCTTTCCAAACTTTCAGGTACATATATTGAAACAATAAACGGCGAAAAGACAAACTATGTTTTTGTAAATTCTCTCGGTACATCATATGTCAAAATCGGAACAAAGTCACCTGT
>JBJFBR010000162.1:4131-6805 GCA_051888545.1 Oscillospiraceae bacterium | reverse complement strand
CTTGAAATTTGTGAAAATCACTTGAAAAAATCCTCACTGTATGGTATTATTATAATGTGGTTTCATATAATATTGTTAATGCTGCAAGAAAGGAATGAGCTGAGTTTTATGAACGGTCAATCAAATAAATCCAAAAGAATAAAACACTCTAAAATTCAGCAGGCATTCATATCCATTTGCTGCCTTTTTCTCATGGCAGGCTCATGCTGTTGGGCTGTGTATGCCGGTATGTATAATGACAAATCCGTAAAGGTTCAGCCTGATTCTTCTGTAACCGATGCTGAGGTTATAAATAATCCGCCTAAGGATTCTTCTGCAAGCTCTGCTGAAAGCAAAACGCAGGACAGCAATGCTGAAAGCAAGCAGAACAGCAATACAGATAGCAAGGCAGAAAGTAAAGCTGAAAGCAAGGCTGATTCCCAAGCTACCGCAAATGATGATTTCAGCGACGCTGCATTTATAGGAGACTCCCGTACTGTCGGTCTTGAAATGACCACAAATATACCAAAGGCAAGCTTTTATGCCGCAACCGGCCTTAATGTGGATACTGCAACTTCAAAGGAGTCAGTTAAGCTGGAAAGCGGAAAAAACGGCACTGTGCTTGACGGAATGAAAGAAAAACAATTTAACCGGATTTATATAATGTTCGGTATAAACGAACTTGGCTGGCCTTATCCTGATGTATTTCAAAAGGAATACACCGACCTTGTAAACAGTATCAAAGAAATTCAGCCAAATGCTAAAATATATATTCAGTCAATACTGCCTGTATCTTCAAAAGCAGTATCTACAAACAAAGTATTTACCAATGAAAATGTGGAAAATTTCAACCAGCTTGTAAAACAGGTTGCCGCTGATACAAGCACTGCCTACCTTGATGTTGCATCTGTCATGAAGGACGAAAACGGTTCTCTTCCTCTTGACGCATCAACTGACGGTATTCATCTTTTAAAGGAATACTGTGAAAAATGGCTTGATTATCTGACTGAAAATTCTAAATAAAAAAGAAAGGATAGTTATTTATGAATTTGAAAAAAACAATTTGTATTGCACTTTCAGCTGCCGCAATTTTCTGCACAGCACTTACATCCTGCGGAGGAAAATCAGAAAACAATGCAGATTCAGCTTCGGCAGCAGTTTCTGATTCAGAAGAAAAAAATGCAGACGTTATACAGATTGCCGACAGCTTAAAAGATAAAATTACTTACAAGGATCAGCTTAATGAACTTTCTGCTGATATGATTCAGAAAATTTATTCTCTTTCAGCTGATTCGGATTACACAAAAGCTAAGGTATATGTGGGTTCAGGCGGAACAACTGCCGAAGAAATTGCCTGCTTTGAAACTGACAGTCAGGAAAAGTCCGACAAGGTAAAAGCTGCTCTTGAAAGCAGAATAGAAAGCCAGAAATCTGCCTTTGAAAACTATCAGCCAAAGGAAATGGACAAGCTTAATGACCCTGTGCTCATTCAAAAGGGCAACAACGTTTTTATGTGCATTTCAGATGACAACCAAACAGCAAAAGACATTATCGGATAAATTTATACAGCCAGATTTTTGACAGGAGAAAAAATTTATGCTTTTCAGCAGTATAACATTCTTATTTGCATTTTTGGCTCTTGTTTTAATATTGTATTTTCTCGTCCCACGCAAGCTGAAAAACCCGGTGCTGCTTTTATTCAGCCTCGTTTTCTACGCATGGGGCGAACCTATTTATATACTGCTTATGCTTGCATCAATCATAACAGCATATATAACAGGCATATTTGCAGACAAAAAGCGAAAAAATGCAGGCAGGCATACGCCCATTATAGCACTGATAATTGCTGTGATCTGGAACATAGGCTTGCTTTTATTCTTTAAATACACTGACTTTTTCATCACAAACACAAATAACATATTCAATTTAGATATCAAGCCTCTGGGACTTACTCTGCCCATAGGCATATCATTTTATAGTTTTCAGACGCTTTCATACGTCATTGATGTTTACAGAGGAGAAGTCAGGGCACAGAAAAACATTATCACCCTAGCAACCTATGTTTCGCTGTTCCCTCAGCTCATTGCAGGTCCTATTGTAAGATATCAGACTATTGAAGATCAGCTTACAGAACGTCATGAGACATTGGACAAGTTTGCTGAAGGCGTAAAAAGATTTGCCATAGGTCTGGGCAAAAAAGTTCTGCTTGCAAACACTATCGGCTCGCTTTTTGACCAGATATCCAATACTCCTCAAAGTCAGATGAGTGTTCTTGCAAGCTGGATGGGTATTCTGGCATTTACCTTTCAGATTTATTTTGACTTCAGCGGATATTCCGATATGGCTATCGGGCTTGGTAAAATGTTCGGTTTTGAATTTCTGGAAAACTTTAACTATCCATACATTTCAAAATCAATTACTGAATTCTGGAGAAGGTGGCATATTTCACTTTCAAGCTGGTTCAGAGACTATGTTTACATTCCTCTGGGCGGAAACCGCAAAGGAAAGCTCAGACAATGCTTTAACATAATGATAGTTTGGTCCCTGACAGGCTTCTGGCACGGTGCAAACTGGAACTTCCTTATCTGGGGAATGTATTTCGGCGTAATATTGCTTATGGAAAAGCTTTTCCTGCTAAAAGGATTAAACAAGCTCCCCTCGTTTTTTCAACATATTTACGCTTTGCTGTTGATAG
>JBJFBR010000162.1:0-4031 GCA_051888545.1 Oscillospiraceae bacterium | reverse complement strand
CCTGTGGCTGTGGCAGGAATTTTAATAATCTCCACTGCATATCTTGCCGGCAATTCATTTAACCCATTCCTTTATTTCAGATTTTAAAATAAAAGAGGTGAAAAGCTATGGAAAAAATCAAAAAAGCAAGAAATATTATACTTGTATCTGTTTTTCTCATATTTATATTCGGTTTCGCCATTGCAGGGATTATTCAAAAAGACAGGAACTTTTCCGAAATGGAAAACCGGAACCTTGCAGAATTTCCTAAGCTTTCATTTGATACACTTAAATCGGGGGATTTCACTTCAGGTTTTGAAAAATATATGTCTGACCATATTTTTCTCAAGGACCAGCTTGTTACCCTGAAAACCGACAGCGATCGTCTTATTCTGAAAAACTATCAGAACGGGGTGTATTTCGGCAAAGACAACTACTATCTTCAAAGATATACCGAGAACAAAACACAGATTGATAAAAATATCGGCTATATAAATGACTTTGCAAAAAAGGTTGATGTACCTATAAAGTTTATAGCATCACCTAATTCTGTATGCGTAAACAGCGACAAGCTGCCTAAAAATGCAGTAAACGACAATCAGCTTGATTCTTTAAACTATATAAATGACAATCTTGCAGATAATATTCAGTTTTTCAATGCTTATGACTGTCTTAAGGCTGAATCTGAAAAAGGAACGCAGGTATTCTATAAAACCGACCATCACTGGACAGCCTATGGTGCAAGAACAGCTTTTGAAAATGCTTTTGCCGATGAGCAGATTCTTGCAGACAACAACTATGACGGCACAATAAAGCGAAATGATTTTTATGGCACACTTTATTCAAAAGCACCGTCTTCTTTTGCAAAACCTGATGAAATGCTTATACCAATGAGAAAAGACTCAAAATACAGCGTTAAGTATCAGAAGGAAAACAAAAGCTCCCAAAGTCTTATTGACCGGAGCTTTCTTGACAAGAAAGATAAGTATGCAGCTTTTCTCGGAGGAAACTATGCAAAAGTTGACATACATTCGGATAACGCAGCCGAACAGAAGAAAATCGTGCTTTTAAAGGACAGCTATGCAAACGCTATGCTGCCGTATCTTGCGGACCAGTTTTCCGATATCATTGTTATTGATATGAGATATTATCACTTTGAAAAACAGACCGTTTCGGAGCTTATCAAATCCGAAAATGCTGACAGCGTTGTAATGCTTTATAATATGGATTTTATAAATTCAGACGATAATTTTATCTGGCTTTCATAAGCCTTGATGGAAAGGAAATTGCTATGAGCGAAAAAAGAATACCAAAAAGAAGTGAACAGGACCCGAAATACACCTGGGCGTTGGAAGACATATATGCCACCGATGAGTCCTGGCAGCAGGACCTTGAAAAACTCTCTGAAATCGGAGAAAAAATCTGTGCTATGAAAGGGACTCTTGGCAAAAGCAGTGAAAATCTGCTGAATATGCTTAAACTGTCAGATGATGTTTCCGTTCTCTGTGACAGCCTTGCAAACTATGCACAGAGAAAAAGCGATGAAGATACCACAAATGCAAAATATCAGGCTATGGTGGGACAATTTATGAGCAAGGCTGTTGAGCTGAATTCACGCCTTAGTTTTATAACTCCTGAAATTATAGCCATAAGCGATGAAACTCTGGAACAGTTTTATAAAACAACTGACGGTCTGGAGCTTTACAGAACACACCTTACAAATATAAGAAAACAAAAAGAGCATATACTTTCAGACGCAGAAGAAAGAATTCTTGCATTATCAGGAGAAATGGGACAGTCCCCGGAGAACATTTTTAATATGTTTTCAGACGCTGATCTAAAATTCCCCGACGCCGTTGACAAGGACGGAAACGCTCATCAGGTAACCCACGGCAGCTACATTCCATTAGTGAAATCTTCTGACAGAGTGTTAAGAAAATCAGCCTTTGAGTCAATGTATCACACTTATGACAAATTTAAAAATACCTGTGCCGCTACCCTTTCCGCACAGACAAAAACTCTCAGCTTTTATGCTAAGGCAAGAAATTTTTCATCATCTCTTGAAGGTTCACTTTTCAGCAATGATGTTCCTGTAGAGGTTTATCATAACCTGATCAAGACAGTGCATGAAAATATGAATTATATGTATGACTATGTAAAGCTCCGCAAAAAGCTGCTTGATGTTGACGAGCTTCATATGTATGATTTATATACACCGATTATTTCTGACTATGATGTAAAAATACCATATGAAGAGGCTAAGGAAACAGTTCTGAAAGCACTTGCACCTCTGGGTGAGGACTATGTAAACATTCTTAAGGAAGGCTTTGAGAACCGCTGGATCGACGTATATGAAAATGAAGGCAAAACAAGCGGTGCATACTCCGCAGGAGCAAGAGTTCACCCATATGTGCTTTTAAATTACAAGGACACATTAAACTGTATGTTCACCATAGCCCATGAAATGGGACATTCGGTTCATTCATATCTTACAAATAAAAATCAGCCGGTAGTATATTCAAACTATGTTATTTTTGTTGCTGAAGTTGCATCAACCTGCAACGAAGCTTTGCTTTTGCAGTATCTGCTGAAAAATGCAAAGGACAAAAAAGAAAAAGCATACCTTATCAACTATTTCCTTGAAATGTTCAGAACAACTCTCTACCGTCAGACAATGTTTGCTGAATTTGAACTTAAAATCAATCAGAAAACTGAAAGCGGAGAAACATTGACTGCCGAAAGCTTAAATCAGCTTTATCATGAGCTTAATGTTGAATATTTCGGCGATGATATTGTAGTTGACAGCGAAATTGATCTGGAATGGGCAAGAATCCCTCATTTCTACTACGATTATTATGTATATCAGTATGCAACAGGTATGGCTGCCGCCATTGCTCTTTCACAGAGAATTTTAAATGAAGGGGAGCCTGCCGTAAAGGACTATATTGAATTCTTAAGCAGCGGCTGCTCAAAGAGTCCTATCGACCTGCTCAAAGGTGCAGGAGTAGATATGACCACTCCTGAGCCTATAAATAATGCACTGAAACTTTTCGGCGATTTAGTCAAGCAGCTTGATGAGCTGATGTCATAATGAGCACCGATACAGAAAAAGGCATACACACAGGTCACAGACAGCGTATGAGGGAAAAGTTTCAGGCTGACCTTTCCCTTTCCACCTTTTCGGAAATTGAAATTCTGGAAATGCTGCTGTATTACTGTGGGTATACCCGTGGAGATACAAACGTAATTGCTCACCGTCTGCTTAACCGCTACGGTTCAATAGCCGAAATGCTGAAAGCACCCTTGCAGGAACTGAAAGACTCGCAGATTGTCAGCGAAAACCCTGCTATTGCCTTGAAATTCTTTGACTCTGTTATAAATTATATAAACAGATTCAACAGCTCGGCGGACACATATTTCTGTAATATTTCACAGATTGAAAGTTATGTTTCCGGATGTTTCGGCGATGAACAAAACGAACTTGTAAAAGTCCTTCTTGTCAACGGAAACGGATATATCTGCAAGCAGGTAACCATTTGCAGCGGAATAAGCAAAAAAGTAAAAGTAGATATCCGCCTTATTGCAAAAGCCGTAATTGACAGCGGAGAAAGCTATTTCTTTCTTGCTCACAACCACCCAAACGGTTCAGGTTATCCTTCTGACGATGACGTTTACGTTACAAAGATACTTATTAATATTCTTCGTGAGCTGGATATACATCTTCTTGACCACTATATTGTGGGAAAAGACAATGTTTATTCTCTCCGTTCCTTAGGTCTTATCCATGACCACGAAGCCTAAACAATTTCTACATTGAATTTTTTCATCCAGTAGTTGACTTGCAAAATATAGGCCATAATCTGCGGATTATTCATAAGCTGACCATACCACTGAACTTTTTCCCTGCCGTTTACCAACTCTTCCAGCTTATCCTTTTTCAAAAGCTGCAAAACGGGAGAAGTTCTTTCATTTATAACTTCATTCAAAAGTTTCCTTACTGCCTGCTCATAGCTTGGATTATGAGTTTTGGGGTAAGGACTTTTTTTACGCCA
>JBJFBR010000161.1:0-2065 GCA_051888545.1 Oscillospiraceae bacterium | reverse complement strand
GTGGCAGAATGTGAAAAATCCTATACGGGAAAATATCTGAAAAATATGCTTTAACCCTGCCAGCCGCCGTCAACACGAAGAATCTGACCGCATATGTACTGAGCATTGTCTGAGGCAAGGAACAAAGCGGCTTTAGCAATATCATCAGGCAGACCGATTCTGCCTGCAGGAATTTCGCCGACTATCTCATCAATATCCGATGAAGATAGCTCGGCGTTCATTTTTGTGTCTATCATACCGGCGGAAATTGCGTTTACATTAATGCCGCTGGGTGCGGTTTCCTTTGCAAGAGCTTTTGTAAATCCAATCAATCCGGCTTTTGCAGCAGAATAAGCCACCTCACAGGAAGCACCGAATTCCCCCCATACAGAAGTTATGTTTATGATTTTCCCGTGGTGATTGTGTATCATACTTGGCAAAACAGCTTTGGAACAAATCATTGCCCCAATGAGATTTACATTTATAAGCCGGCATATTTTTTCATCGCTCAGGTCGGTAAAAAGGTTTATATCTGCTGTTCCCGCATTGTTTATTAATATTTCAATACTGCCTAAAGTTTCTTTGATTTGAGAAATGCAAAGGCTGATGCTGTTGCTGTCTGAAATGTCACAGTGAAATGCCTGAGCAATTCCACCCTTTGAGTTTATTTCACAGGCGATTTTTTCAGCAGAGTCTTTGCTGGAATTGTATCCTATGGCAACGGGATATCCCGCATTTGCAAATTCTCTGCAAATAGCTGAACCTATTCCTCCCGAACCTCCCGTTACAAATACTACGTTTTTCATTTTTTTATTCCTTTCCGTATAAGTAAACAGGGGCGACCGTAAATCGCCCCTGAGACTGTTTAATCATTGCTTTTTCTGCTGAGTATTCTTACCAGAAGTCTGAGTACACGGGCATATAAGTATATCATGCTGATAATCAGGCTGTATGCAGCGTACCATTCGTATTTCTTAGAGCAGCCGTTCTGCACAATGCTTGTAATGTAATCAAAGTCATCAACTACCAGAAATGCTCCCATAAGCACTCCGAGAAAAGCAAAAACAATGCCCAGAGGACCTTGCTGAACAGATGAAATAACTCTGACCAGTGCAGAATTCGGTGCTGCAAGTACCAGAATAAAATATATGACCGATGCAATAAGAGTTACAAGCAATGCTGTGTATATTATTCCGCGAATCTTGCTGCCGATTTTTACTATTCCTGTCTGATAAAGCAAAAACATTACACCCACAATAAGTACAGTCAGAAGCAATGCTTCCACTACAATCCCTCTGTACTGTGCTGCAAAAAGATATGATGTAAATGTCAATCCATATCCCATACAAGCGGTATATATGGTGCCGAAAACAGGCACAGTGCTTGGTACAAATCCTGCAACCAGTGCACTGATAACACCTATGATGTCAGCTGCGATGTAAATCATCATTTCTGTATTGGAAAATACTGTTTCACCGCTGCCTGATGTACCTGAAAGAGATGAATGGAGCCAGAAAAATGCAAGAACGCTTAAAACTATAATTGCGAGAAAATATCCCACCTTTAAGCCAACTGATACAAAGGAGGCTTTTTCTCCTTGCATAACATCATTGTATTTGGACATTCGTCTTATAACCGGATTGCTGCTTGAAGAGCTGTAGAAATTGTTTGTCATAAAAATCTCCTTTACAAAATTGTTTTATATTTCTGTTATTCCCAAATTATTATGTTAATATGATATCACCGAAAGAATGAAATGTCAACGATAATTATATATACATACAATTACTTGACGATAAAGTTTTTTTATGATATAATAAATTTTAGTTGTTGAATTGTCGCTATTTAAATGTGATATTGTTCATACAGCAAAGCTGAATTCGCTCATTCGTAATGAGCAGACCGCAGATTCGCTAGTATGGCTCAGTTGGTAGAGCAGCTCATTCGTAATGAGCAGGCCGTCGGTTCAAGTCCGACTACTAGCTCCAATCCCATGTTTTACATGGGATTTTTTCATATATATATACGAAAAAAACAAAAAAATACCTGATATCTTAATGATACCAGGTATTTTGGTGAGCTATCG
>JBJFBR010000160.1:0-11575 GCA_051888545.1 Oscillospiraceae bacterium | reverse complement strand
GTGGCAGTATTTACAAGGATACTGCCCTCTGCGTCCAGATAAAGATAAAGACTGTCATTTTGTGAAGCAGAACCTACGCCGCGATTGATAGTTCCTATTGAACCTTCATTGCCCTCCATATCCGTTACAGTCTTTCTTCCTGCATTGGAAGTATCGCGAAGATAATGATTAATTTCCAAGGCAAATTCTTTGTTCTCGCTGAACATTTTTTCAATGTCATCTGGTCTTATCATATAAATTTCCGGCAATGGATCATATATATTATAGGCGTCACCTTCTTTTGTTCCGATATTTTCAACATCGAGATAGAAGTTCATTCCCTCTCCGCCGTAAATATTGGTGGAATCTTCTCCGTATTCGCCCAGGTTTGTGAAACTTTTATCCAGTGTGAATACAGCAGCTCCCTCAGGCAAAGGAGTTGTTGCTTCTGATGTCTGAGTAAATATCGTTTCATCACTGTATTTTTCCGTCTGATTCAATTTAGCGAAATAATATTTCACATTCTGAGTTACATCGTTTACAAACTCTGCATTTTCCGAATCAAAGCTGTCGGTAAATCTGAATATCTTCGGTGCATTATATGAGATCTGTACTGACGGAGGTGACATCTCATAGCTGCTGTTTTCGCTCTCCAGCAGATCATTCTTTATGGTCCATTTAACAGTAAGTGCTTTTCCTTCGCTGTCCAGCGAAATATTAATACTTCTGAGAGAACTTTCAGTATTGAAGGACATCAGCTTTATCTGTCCTGAATCAGTATTTACGTAAACAACATTGTCAACAATTTTATAATCGCCATTGTTGATTGCGTCCGCAATTTCCTGTTCAAAGCTTACGCCATTCGGCAGAGTTAAAACATCACTGTACTTCATATATGTTACAGGATCCTGACCGAATTTACCGTCAACTAAAGTATCAGCCATAGTGGTTTGCAGCTTATATACAAGCTCGCTTTTGAATCGCAGAACTTTCTTGCCGTCCTCTGTTCTGAGGACAAGGTTAGGAGCAGAATCAGCATTGGTCTTTTCTATACTGTATCTGCGTATGGCAGTATACCACTCAGCACTTTGATACTCATCACTGTCGCTCAAAGCTGTTTTCAGCGGTGAGTCAGTACTGTCAACTATCTCAGTCCACATATTTACTGTGGAATTATTTACAGAAAGTGTTTTGAGGTATATTGGCAGCTGCATTGCAAAAGTTGCACCCGGATTTATATCTACTTCAAAATAATATATATCCGTTCCCTCAGCTCTTTTTAATGTAAGCTTGCTGGTAGAACCGTCATCGTTGATATTTGTAATAACATCCCCGACCTGCATTCCCCTGTTAAGATTAATATCAGCGAAATCTTCAAGGTTCAGATAAATTCGTGCATATTTTGTAACTGAAGCAGCCGGAGCACTAAGGATTACATTGATATTTCCCGATTGACCTGTGGGATAATAGAATACTTTTTCATTTGCATTATCAATGTCAGATACTCTCTTCTCTCCTTCAACATCGTCCATAATTGTATGCTCTCCGTCAAATGTAACGGTCAGCTCATACTCGTTATTGCCTTCATCGTTTTTTGTTATAACCTTAAGGCTGTCAGATGTTAAAGCCCCTGCTGTTTCTGTAGGATCGTCATCATTTGTCAAGCCGGTATTGTAAAATACCTTTGAACCTATTGATGAATTTACAAAAAGCTGTTTTGCACCTCGTATAGTTGTGGCAGAAGTCGTTCCGTCGGAAATTTCTTTCAGCGTTTCACAGTTTGCAAAAGCCCGATTATTGAGCGTTTCAATCTTTGAAATATCCGCAAATGTCAGCTTTTCAAGGTCATTTGCCATTTTGCAGGAATCAGACATAATCTCAGTTACCGTATCGGGTACTGTATATTCTGTCAATCCTGCCGGTATGTAATACAGCTTTGTTTTATCAAGTGAATAAACAACACCTTTATCATCTACATAATATGAATCTCCGTTGCTCATTGCCGCCAGAGGCTCGCCGGCAGATTTAAATGCGTTGGCATTAACAGTAAGATTATCGTTCTGTGCAAAATGAACTTCTGTAACGTCAAGCTTGCTGGCAAAGGCATTTTCAGGAACAATGCTTATTGCAGATCCTATATTTATAATAGTACCGTCAGAACCTGAGGAATTATCAAAAATTCCGTCTGCCCATGCAGCAGTATTAATTTTTGTGGAAGTCAGATTTATTACGCTTATATTGCAGTTTTTAAAAGCTTCCTTGCCAATGCTTACATACTTGTCGTCAATATTCAGCACGCCGTCTTTCGGATAGTTGATATCGTTTTCAAAGCAATTGTCAGGAACTCTGCCGTCCCAGTTGGGAGGGTATATGACTTCTTCTAAGGAAGAAATATTTTTAAAGAAACCGACGCTGAAACTTTTAAGAGCCGTACAACCGGAGAAATCAAAATACCGCAAATTCTTGCAAGTATTCCATGTAGCTTGTATAGATGATAGCTTTTCAAGTCCCGAGCAATCAACCTCTTGCAGTGATTGACATCCCGTAAAAGATCCGCCGTTTATGCTTGTGAGATTAGGACAGCCCTGGAAATTAAAATGCTTTAAGCTTAAACACCTGTTAAAAGAATTAGAAGAAATTGCTGTAAGGCTTGGAAGTTCTGTAAAGTTGAATTCTTCCATAGAAGTACAGTTGTAAAAAGCTGATGAATTTATCGTTTTCAGATTCGGCAATGTTCCGCAGTCCACTTTTTTCAGCTTAGTATTTGAAGCAAAAGCACTTACACCAATGCGTTCCAATGCTCCGCCGTCACAGAACTTTACATAAGTTAGATTATAATTACCATTGCTTGCAAAAGCTGAGTCTTCTATTACTTTAAGATTCGGACACCCGCTTAAATCAACTGTAGGCAATGCGGTATATACAAATCCCCATTGACCAATTCTTTCAAGGTTAGGTAGTTTTGTAAAGTCAAATTCTTTAAGACTGCTGCATTGACGGAATGCGGAAGTTTCCACCACCTTGATTTTTGAAACCGATGCATCAGGCAGAATAACCGTTGTTAAAGATCTGTTATTATAAAAACCATCTAATGATTCAAGTTCTGTACAATTGCTCAGATCAATAACCGAAAAACCATCATTATAAAATGCCGATTCTCCTATGCTTTTCAGCTTTGTGCATTTATCAAATGGAAAGGCGGTTAAACCACAGTTAGAAAAGGCATTTTTTCCTATGCTCTCAATATTCAGTTCGTTGGAACTTGTAACAGACCTTAATGAACCGCAAGAATCAAAGCAGCTATTCGGAGTCGACGCAAGCTTTGTACAGCTGCTTAAATCAACAGATTTAAGACTTGTATTTCTGAACGCTCCATTACCCAATGTTACAAGATCTGAAAGCTTATCAAAAGGAAACTGAGTAAACTTATTGTATTGAAAAGCATAAGCTCCGATGCTCTGAATCTGACAATTATCAGGAAGAATAATGCCGTTTGCCAATGAACTGTATTGAAAAGCATAGTCATCAATGGCTGTAAGATTTGTACAGGCGGACAAATCAAGCTCTTTCAGAATTGAAACGTCCTTACTGCTTGCAAATGCGTACTGACCTATGCTTTCCAAAGCTGTAGCTTGTGAAAAATCAACAGCTGCCAATGCGAAAAAACCGTTAAAAGCATTATTGCCTATCCTTGTAACTCCGTTTCCGATAAGAACGCCGTCAATTTCATCGGCATATTCCGCCCAGGGAGTATCTGCGGCAGATGAATAATCCGGGATAGCTCCGCCGCTTAATTTAATAACCTGGCAGCCTTTATAATCATAATATTTCCAGGTGCACTCTCCTGCCATTCCCGTTGCATTGGGCTGGACTCCGCTGGGTATAGCAATATTTCCGTTTGAATCAATAAGATTATCGGTAAGAGCAATGCCCGTCTTTTTCAATGCCAGAAAAACGCACAACATAGCAGCTAAAGACATAACTGTAATAATCAGATACAAGCTCTTTCGCTTTTTTGATTCTTCAATAATGTCTCGTGCAAAATCCATTACTTTCACAGCAAATCCTCCCTTCTGCAAAATTATATTAACTCTTGAATTATTTTATAAATGATATTCTTTTTAATGGATATACTCTGAGTACGACTTTACCTATCATATTTTCATTTTTTATGCAGCCCACCTGTTTGGTCCGGCTGTCTATGGATGAGCTTCTGTGATCTCCCATTACAAACCAGCTGTCCTCAGGCACCTGAAACGGAAAATCTATATCACAGTCTCCCTCGCCTATATCTACCGCATAAGGTTCATCAAGTTTTTCATCGTTGACAAAAACCTCACCTTTTTTATTAATAACTACAATATCGCCCTCTCCGGCAATAACCCGCTTTATCAATATCTTATTATTATAATATAGTGCAGCCACATCTCCACGTTCAAATTCAGACTTCTTTACCGCACACACAATATCATTATCTTTGATTACAGGAGACATACTGCTGCCCGAAACTCTCAATACAGGAATCAAAAGAGTTGACACAAGAACAGCTATTGCTGAAACAACAACTATAACAGACAAAGTGATTATAACTGCATTTCTGTATTTTCTTATTGTATCACGTCTGGCAAGCTCTTTTTCAATCTCATCTACTGTGGGACGCTGTGCTCTGTTCATCAGCTATATCCTCCGTATTATTTTCACCATTGAAGTCCGATTCTTCGTTACGGAGCTTTTCAAGCTCATTTTTCAGCTCCTCAATTTCAACCTGCTGGTCACGAATTATCCACAGCAATTCAGTTTTATTCAATTTATTTAATTTTATTTTTTTATCAGAACTTATTTCATTCTTATTTTTATGGGGTTTGCCGAACAATAATGTCACCTCTATAAATATCCTTTATTTATATGCATATTATACCACTTTCTCAGCTGATTGTCAAGCGGTGCACAATATTCTAAAAAGATATTCAACATTTTTGTGCAAAATATCATAAACAATGCTTAAAGTTTATGTTTTATTGTTAAATGATGCAACTTTTGAATAGCATATAATCAACTAAATATAATATTCAGTGACAGCAATAGTTAAAAGTCAAGTATTATGTACACAAAAAGTTTATCTTATTAATAATTTATTCAATGCCGTTCACCATATCAATAAAAAAATTTGCCCGTTGAAAAGCAGAGTTTCAACGAGCAAAAATATACCAGATTTTTATATTTTTCTACTATTAATTATTACAATGAATATGTAAACACAGCAATTACCTCCTGCGGGAATGGCAGGCTGAAGAATTGGGACAGCAGCCGCAGTTGTGTCCGCAGGAGGATTTGCCGCTTTTCCTGTCTTTCACAAGCTTAAATACTATACCGCCGACTATTGCAAGAACAACAACAAGCACAATAATTGTACCGATTATACCGTTCATAACTGCACGCTCCTTTCGGTCAGACTAAGCTTTAACTTTTTGTTTGTATTTCAATGTTTTGGATTCTTTGTACGGTCTTACAAGCATATATGCCATAAACGCAATAATCAGTATTGCGACAATAAGTCCTACGGGATTAACCGATACTGTATTTGTGAAAATTGCTCCTATCTGATATACACAGAGTGAAACCGCATATGCAAATACACATTGATATCCGATAGCAAAAGCTGTCCACTTTCCGCTGTTCATTTCACGCTTTATTGCTCCCATTGCCGCAAAACATGGTGCACACAAGAGATTGAAAAGAAGGAATGAAAATCCGCTCAGACCTACAAATGCGTTGGCGAGATTTGCATAGACTGTTCCGTCTCCGCCACCATAAAGAATTCCCATTGTTCCCACAATGTTTTCCTTTGCAATAAGTCCGGTGATTGACGCAACAGCTGCCTGCCAGCTGCCCCAGCCAAGAGGTTTGAATATCCATGCTATTGCTCCGCCAATGGCTGCCAATATGCTTGAATCGATCCGATCTTCCGTAAGCATTGTGAAATGACCGTCAACAAAACCAAAGTATGTTGTGAACCATACCAGAATAGTTGAAAGCAAAATGATTGTTCCTGCCTTTTTAATGAATGACCAGCCGCGCTCCCACATTGAACGAAGTACATTGCCTGCTGTAGGAATGTGATACGCAGGAAGTTCCATTACAAACGGAGCAGGGTCGCCTGCAAACATTTTTGTCTTTTTAAGCATAATTCCCGAAACAATAATTGCTGCAACTCCAATGAAGTATGCACCTGTTGAAACCCATGGAGAACCGCCGAACAATGCTCCTGCTATCATAGCTATAAACGGAACTTTTGCACCGCATGGAATAAATGTTGTTGTCATAACGGTCATACGGCGGTCACGCTCGTTTTCAATAGTCCTGGATGCCATAATTCCGGGAACACCGCAGCCTGTACCAATTAACATCGGAATAAATGATTTTCCTGACAAGCCGAATTTTCTGAATACACGGTCGAGAACAAATGCAATTCTTGACATATATCCGCAGGATTCCAGAATTGCAAGCATAATAAACAGCACCAGCATTTGCGGAACAAAACCAAGTACCGCTCCCACACCGGCAACAATACCGTCAAGAATCAGTCCTTTCAGCCAATCGGCACAGTTTACAGCGTCAAGACCTTTTTCAATAAGTACAGGAATTCCCGGTATCCATACACCGTATTCAGCAGGGTCAGGCTCTGCACATTCATATTCTTCAAATACAGCAATCGCATTGGTCAGGTCTTCATAACTTGCTGTTTCTTCTGAAGTTTCAAGGGTTTCCTCATCTTCTACAGTATATTCCGCAGTATCCCCTGATTTAAACATTGCCGAAAGCTCTGCAAGTTTTGCTTTTGCATTGTCAAAGCTGAAATCTTCACTTTCAGAATCAATGGCTTCACTTATCTCGTCAACGTTATTACCGTTTTCCTGAGCCTTTGCAATAAAACCGTCAATTATTGCTGGACTGTCGCCGTATTCTTCTGCTGCCGAATCATATGCACCTGAACCAATCCCGAACAAATGCCAGCCGTCGCCGAACAATCCGTCGTTCGCCCAATCTGTAGCAAATGAGCCTACTGTTACCATGGAAATATAGTAAACAAGGAACATAATCACAGCAAAAATCGGAAGTCCCAGAAACCTGTTGGTCACAACCTTATCAATTTTATCAGAAGTTGTCATACCTCCTGATTTTTTCTTTTTAAGGCAATCATGTATGATTGAACCTATGTAAATATATCGCTCGTTGGTAATAATGCTTTCAGCGTCATCGTCCATTTCCTTTTCAGCATTGGCAATGTCTTTTTCAATATGATTTTTAACTTCATCAGACATTTTAAGCTTCTCAAGTATCTTGTCATCTCTTTCAAAGATTTTTACAGCATACCAACGCTGCTGTTCTTCGGGAATGTTATGAAGAACAGCTTCCTCTATATGTGCAAGAGCGTGTTCCACAACTCCGCTGAAAGAATGCTGAGGAATGGCAGGTTCAGCAGACTGTGCAGCTATGATTGCAAGCTCAGCAGCCTGAGTGATTCCCGTGCCTTTTAACGCAGAAATTTCAGTGACCATACAGCCAAGTTCTTTTGAAAGCTGCTCTGTATTAATTTTGTCACCGTTTTTTCTGACCACATCCATCATATTTATAGCTGCAACTACGGGAATTCCAAGTTCCACAAGCTGCGTTGTAAGATAAAGATTACGTTCAAGATTTGTTCCGTCAATAATATTAAGAATGGCATCAGGACGCTCATTGATGAGATAATTCCTTGCCACAACTTCCTCAAGAGTATATGGGGAAAGCGAATAAATTCCGGGCAGGTCGGTGATAATCACGTCCTTATGATTTTTAAGCTTACCCTCTTTCTTCTCAACAGTAACTCCCGGCCAGTTTCCCACAAACTGATTCGAACCCGTCAAAGCATTAAACAGCGTTGTTTTGCCGCAGTTAGGATTACCCGCTAATGCTATTTTGATTTCCAATTACATCATATCCTTTCAAATAAACGGTTAGGAATAGCTAACTCACACTTAAAAAATTATTCGGTTTCAATCATCTCTGCGTCAGCTTTTCTGAGAGACAATTCATACCCACGGACAGTTATTTCTATAGGGTCTCCCAGCGGTGCAACCTTACGGATATAGATTTCCACGCCCTTTGTAATTCCCATATCCATTATTCTTCTTTTAACAGCACCTTCGCCGATAATTTTTCTGACTTTTACGGTCTGACCGATTTTCGCATCTTTTAAAGTCATAGATTTATCCTCCCTACACCATAATTTTAGCTGCCATTTCCTTTGAAACAGCAACCCTTGAATCTTTAATATTGACAATTACATTTCCGCCGATTTCACTGATAACTGTCACCATACTCCCTGAAACAAAGCCGAGATTTTCAAGGAACTGTCTTGTCTCGGCATTTCCCCCGACTTTCTTTATCATATTTTCTTCTCCCACATTTGCAAATGCAAGCGGCATCATATTTCCTCCTTCTTTCTGAAACTTATAGTTAGATATGACTAACCTCTCCGCTTAATTTAAGGCTGAAAATCAAATTCAGCCTTGTTTGTATAATTACTTTACCATATTTATATTAGCATTAGCTAACTGATTTGTCAATACTATATTTTCAATTTTGGTTTGTTTTACAGTTTATGTTGTGCCAAGAATAGCTGTTTTAGTTATTTTGCTTTATGAGCTTAACAATAATATCATTCTTTTATTTATTCCAAAATTTATCTTTAATGTCCTCATACCGCTCCTGCTTCATTTGCCCGATTCTATTATCTTTTTCACTGTCTTTTGCTCTTTTTATGATAGCAGGCAGTGATGCTTGTAATGTGACAATAAGATACTTGATAAGTTTATCTCTGTCATATGGCTGCTTGCTGCGCAGTATTTCTATTAACTTGGCGGCAAGAGCTTCGGTATAGAAGTCGCAGATAAAACAACGGAAATCATCACTTATATATTCCCCCGTTATTTCCTCAACACGTTTGATTAATGTCATCATAATTCCGCTGAAATCATTGTAGAAGAATCTTTTCAACTCATCTCGTCCAATGGAATCGTATGCACAGTTTAAAATATGCTTATTTTCCTCCACGTAGTCCAGAACAAAATTAAGTGCTTGTTCATAGTCCAGCAGCAAATCAAAGCTTTTGACTACCTCCACTGCTTCCTGTTCCAAAATCCATTTCAGCAGAGCCTGAATATCCTCAAAATGATAATAAAATGTTTTTCGGTTTATATTACAGTCGGCAACTATTTCGCTTACTGTGATTTTAGAAAGCGGCTTTATCTCCATAAATTTTTTAAGAGAAGCCGCTATTGCTTTTTTAGTGTTTAAAGTTGTTGCTTCATGTTTCATTACGGTTCCTCCATTCCGAATTTATTATACAACTGTCCATTAAAAAAATCAATGGATAACACTAATAATTTGACCGTCAGATTCGGTGATTTGTCCCAAAATCACACAAGTCAGGTAATTTGACCGTTGAAAAAAACGTGAGAATAGAATATCTTATTCTTGAACGGGGGGATAAAAATGGACAGTATCAAACGATATAATTATAATATCATTATGGCTGCACCGATTGGAGATAAAAAAGGGACTCTTAAAGTTGAAATTATTGATAATAAACTTGAAGGCAGTCTTGTGATTATGAAAAATGAAAATTATTTTTACGGCAGCATAAAATCCAACGGCAGCTGTGAAGTCATGGGCGACATTAAAACGCTGACAGGTACTGTAGAATATCAAGGGGAAGGTTATCTTGACATGCAAACCGTAACACTTGTGCTGAATGCGGGCAGCAACAGTTTAATTATTACGGGAAAAGCATCTGACGAAGGAGGCAGCAAAGTTTGAAAAAATTCTATACGAATATTACGGCAAAGCCTAAGCTGGTAATGGCTGTATTTATACTTATGGCAGCAGTGTGTGCGATTTTAAGGTCTTATGTATCAGTCAATTATGATATGAACGATTACTTGCCTGATGACAGTAAATCCACCGTATCACTGGACGTTATGGACAAGGAATTTGACGGCGGAATTCCAAACGCTCGTGTAATGATAAAAGACGTTACAATTCCACAGGCTCTGGAATACAAAGAGAAACTTGAAAAGGTTGACGGAGTTACAGATGTAATGTGGCTTGATGACAGCATTGACATTACAACTCCCCTGGAAACTCAAGACAAAGAGATTGTTGAGAACTATTATAAAGACAATACGGCATTATATTCAATTACTATCGAAGAAGAACACATACTGGACGGAGTATCGGCAATCAGAGGTATTATAGGCGAAGACAATGCTATGGAGGGTTCAGCAGTTTCAACAGAGGTTGCCACAAAAAGTACTGTAAATGAGATCTCAAAAATAGCTGGTTTTGCAGTAATATTCGTGCTTATAGTTTTAATAGTCACTACCACATCATGGGCTGAACCGCTTTTGATTCTTATAGGCCTTGGAATAGCTATTCTTATTAATATGGGCAGCAACATAATTTTCGGGGAAATTTCTTTCGTGTCCAATGCGGCAGGAGCAATTTTACAGCTGGCTGTTTCTTTGGACTATGCGGTATTTCTTCTGCACCGTTTTGAAGAAAGCAGAAAAACTATTTCTGATGCGAGAATGGCAATGGTAGACGCTTTATGTAAATCCACAAGTTCCATACTCTCCAGCGGGCTTACCACAGTAATAGGTTTTGCTGCACTATGTCTGATGAGATTCAGAATAGGTCCCGACCTGGGTCTTGTACTTGCAAAAGGTGTAGCAATAAGTCTTATCTGCGTATTCATATTCATGCCGAACTTTATTCTATTGTCATTCAAACTGATCGACAAAACACATCACCGGAGATTTATTCCTGAATTTGACCGCTTCGGAAAATTTGTAAGCAAAGTTATGATACCTTGTGTCTGCATATTTGCAGTAATAATTATCCCAACATTTCTTGCATCAAATTCCAATGACTATTATTACGGCTCATCACATATTTTTAATGAAAAAACAAAACTCGGTGCTGATACAGCGTTAATTGAAGATGTATTCGGAAAAAGTGATACATATGTATTAATGGTTCCAAACGGCGACAATGAAACTCAGAAAAAGCTTTCCGACGAATTGAAAAAACTTCCGCAGGTTACAGATATAGTTTCATATGTTGATACGGTAGGTTCGGAGATTCCAAAAGAATATCTTGACGAAGAAACTCTTTCAAAGCTTATTTCGGATAATTTCAGCAGAATGGTGATATCTCTTGATACAGATTACGAAGGTGAAGACACTTTCAGTCTTATAGAGAAAATAAGAAATACATCAGAAGATTTTTATAAAGACGAATATTATCTTGCCGGAAACGGAGTAAGCACCTATGATCTGATGAATACTGTAACCAAAGATATGATGAAGGTAAACCTCATAGCCATAGCAGCGGTTTTCCTGGTTTTATTGTTCACAATGAAATCTATAAGTCTGCCAATAATTCTGATATTAAGCATTGAAACTGCAATATGGCTAAACCTTTCATTCCCTTATTTCACGGGAAATACTATTTTCTATATTGCATATCTGATTATAAGTTCAATCCAGCTTGG
>JBJFBR010000159.1:0-2070 GCA_051888545.1 Oscillospiraceae bacterium | reverse complement strand
TTCGGAGGGCAGCTGCTTTTTAAAGATGTTGATCTGAAATTTTCAGAAGGTAACTGCTATGGAATTATCGGTGCCAACGGAGCAGGCAAATCAACATTCTTAAAAATACTCTGCGGAGAAATTGAACCTACAACAGGCGAGGTATCAATCCAAAAGGGAAAAAGAATGTCTGTATTAAAGCAGGACCATTTTGCTTATGATGAGTATACTGTTCTTGATACTGTAATAATGGGAAATAAAAGACTTTATGATATAATGCAGGAAAAAGACGCTTTATATGCCAAAGAGGATTTCTCAGAGGAAGACGGTGAAAAGGCTGCGGTATTGGAAGGTGAATTTGCCGAGCTTAACGGCTGGGAAGCGGAGGCTGATGTATCAAAACTGATACAGGGCCTGGGACTTTCTGAAGATTTGCTTTATAAGAAGATGGAAAGCCTTTCGGGTAATGAAAAGGTAAAGATTCTTCTTGCACAGGCACTTTTCGGCAATCCTGATATAATTTTGCTTGACGAGCCGACTAACCATTTAGATATTGAGGCTATACGTTGGTTGGAAGATTTTCTGGCAGAATATTTCGGTACTGTTCTTGTTGTTTCTCACGATAGACATTTCCTTAATAATGTGTGTACTCATATTGTGGATATCGACTATACAAAGATAAAGATGTATGTGGGCAACTATGAATTCTGGTATGAATCATCTCAGCTTATGCAGAAAATGATTAAACAGCAGAATAAGAAAAAAGAGGATAAGATAAAGGAACTTCAGGAGTTTATTTCAAGGTTTTCTGCAAATAAATCAAAGTCAAAGCAGGCAACATCACGCCGTAAGCTTTTGGATAAGCTTTCCGTAGAGGAAATGCCTGCATCATCAAGAAAATATCCTTATATCGGATTTAATATGGATAGAGAACCCGGCAAGGATATATTAAAAGTTGAAGGCATTTCCAAAACTGTTGACGGTGTAAAGCTTCTGAATAATGTTTCATTTACGTTGGGAAGAACTGATAAGGTTGCATTGATTGGTGAATCGGAACAGGCAATCACAATGCTTTTTAAAATTCTTATGGAAGAGGAAGAACCTGATGAGGGTACCTTCAAATGGGGAACAACTACTTCCCGTTCGTATTTCCCTAAGGATAACAGCGAATTCTTTAACGGCTGTGATATGACCATTGTTGACTGGATAAGACAGTATTCCACTACCGAAGAAACGGATACTTTCCTTCGTGGATTTTTGGGAAAAATGCTTTTCTCAGGAGACGAGATTTATAAGAAAGTCAGCGTGCTGTCAGGAGGAGAAAAGGTCAGATGTATGTTCTCACGAATGATGCTTTTCGGCTCAAATGTACTGCTCCTTGACCGTCCAACCAATCACCTTGACCTTGAAAGCATTACTGCAGTAAATAATGGCTTGAGTGAATTTAAAGGAGTTGTAATTCTGGCATCTCATGACCATGAGCTGCTGCAGACAGTTGCAAACAGAATCATAGAAATTACTCCCGACGGATGTATTGACCGTCAGGGTTCATATGATGATTATCTTGATTTCAGACACGAAAGAGGTATGAAATCATATATTGAATAATATCTTTTGTTCAAAAGGGGCAAAGCAATGGCAGATCTCCCATCAGCCATCGTCATTAGTTATATTCAGCATGAAAGGGAATGATGTTATGAATGTAAATGCATTGTTGGAAAAGTATTGCAAAAAAGCAATAAGCGACTGTACCAATAAAGAATTGTACTATGCTTTGCTTAATGCAGTAAAAGAATTATCCGTTGAAAAGACAGTAGAGCATACCGGCAAAAAGCTGTATTATATTTCCGCTGAATTCCTTATTGGCAAACTGCTGTCCAATAATCTGATTAATCTTGGCATATATGATGAGGTAAAAGATATTTTAGCGAAAAACGGTAAAAACATAACAGAAATAGAACAGCTTGAACCTGAACCTTCTTTGGGCAACGGAGGACTTGGAAGACTTGCCGCATGTTTTCTTGATTCTATTGCTACATTGGGACTGAACGGTGACGGAATAGGAATAAACTATCACTGCGGTTTGTTTAA
>JBJFBR010000158.1:0-2074 GCA_051888545.1 Oscillospiraceae bacterium | reverse complement strand
CCTCTGCTTATTGGTCTGCTTGTGGAGGGCATTGTGTTTTCAGAAGAGCCTTCAAGCCTGGTAGTTGTTTCGTCTGTGGGAGCAATTATAGGTATGATTCCTGAAGGACTTGTTCTTTTGACAAGTGTAGTCCTTGCTGTAAGTGCACTGCGTCTTGCAAAGCAAAAGACTCTGGTTCAGGATTTAAACTGTATAGAGACCTTGGCTCGAGTAGATGTTCTCTGTCTTGATAAAACCGGCACAATTACTGAAGGTAAAATGTATGTTGAAGATGTCATGGCTTTTGACGATTGCTCAACAGAAGAAATTGATAAGGCTGTTAATTTTGTTACTTCATCTTTATCGGATACAAATCCGACTTTCTTTGCATTGAAAGATAAATGGAACACTCCTACAGATATAAATGCAGAAACTGTTTGTCCTTTTTCTTCGGCTAAGAAATGGAGCGGTGCATATTCTACACAATGCGGAAGTTATATAATTGGTGCAGGGGAGTTTATTCTTGGTAATGAATATGCTCAAATTAAAGAAAAAGCAGAACAGTTTTCTCAAAACGGCAGAAGAGTTATTCTTCTGGCACATTCTGATGAAAACTTCTGCAATAAAGATCTTCCAAATAATATCAAACCTATAGCATTAATTGCAATATGTGACAAAATCAGAGATGAAGCACCTGAAACCTTAAAATATTTTGAAGAGCAGGGAGTAGATATAAAAATCATTTCCGGAGATAATCCCAGTACTGTCAGCGCTATTGCAATGAAAGCGGGAGTTATAAATGGTGAGAAGTATATTGACGCTTCAACTGTTGATAACATTGGTGACTATGTTGATGACTATACAGTATTTGGAAGGGTTACTCCTGATCAAAAGCTCGAACTTGTTAAAGCCCTGAAAGCTAAGGGCAGAACTGTGGGAATGACTGGTGATGGAGTAAATGATGTTCTTGCATTGAAAGAAGCTGATTGCTCAGTTGCTATGCAAAGCGGAAGCGAATCGGCAAGAAATGTATCAAACTTTGTACTGCTTGACAGTAATTTTGCTTCAATGCCAAAAGTTGTTGCCGAGGGACGGCGTTCAATAAATAATGTAGAACGATCGGCATCTCTTTTCCTGTCTAAAACAGTTTATAACTTCCTTACAGCTTTTATATTTGTACTTATGGGACAGGCGTATCTTTTTCAGCCTATACAAATGACTTTGATTAATGCTTTGTGTATTGGTATACCTAGCTTTTTCCTTGCTCTTGAACCCAATAAATCGTTAGTAAAGGGTACATTTATTTCTAATGTAATGAAAAAAGCATTGCCAAATGGTATAACGGTTACTATGTCAATTATGCTTGTAGTGCTTTGCGGTTCGATTTTTGGATTCAGTACAGCACAAATGAGCTCAATAGCTACAATTGTTCTTGGAATAACATCATTTGCAATAGTGTTATCAAGCTGTAAGCCTTATAAACCTTGGATGGCTGTAATGCTTACTTTCTGTGCATCAGCATTTTTTATAGGTACATTTATGTTTGCAAGTTTCTTTGAGATAACCTATTTTACCGTTTCAATGATTATTTGTACTATATTAGTTTCTGCATGGGGATTAGTTCTTATGTGGCTGCTTAACAAAGCTTCTGAGATAATTGTAAACAAGTTTGCAGAATATAAAAAGACGCATAGGTTTAAAGCAGTTGATTAGTTTTATGTGTTAGTTTTTTAATAAAGTCAGGTGAAAAAATGAACAATAGCTATATTATGAAAAGTCCTGTAGGCCTTTTAAAAATTTGTGAAGAAAACGATCAAATAACTGGTTTATTTAAGGTAAATGGATTTGAAGAAAGTTCGTCTAACTGTAAAAATATACATCATTCTGATTTGTTATTTGAGGCTTACAACCAGATAAATCAATATTTTTCAGGAAAGAGAAAAGTATTTGATTTGCCGATACACTATAACGGAACATCGTTTCAGCAGAGAGTCTGGCAGGAATTGCAGAGCATACCATATGGTGAGACAAGAAGCTATAAGGATATAGCAATCAGCATAGGAAATCCTGATGCTTTCCGAGCAGTCGGTCAAGC
>JBJFBR010000157.1:6821-11655 GCA_051888545.1 Oscillospiraceae bacterium | reverse complement strand
TAAAATGAAATCGGAAAGACAACAAATGATTCTCAGAATTATATCTGAGGAAAATATTGATACTCAGGAAAGCTTGCAGCAGGCTTTGCAGGAGAGAGGTTTTTCCTGTACGCAGGCTACAATTTCAAGGGATATTAAAGAACTTGCACTTATAAAGACTATGAGTTCCGCAGGAAATTATAAATACAGCATACCTTCATTCAAGAAAAACAGTTTTGACAATAAAGAAGATATGATTTATACCATAATTTCCGATGCGGTGGTTGAGATAGACTATGCCATAAATATAGTATGTGTTAAATGCAAGGTGGGTATGGCACAGGCTGTGTGTGCCAAGCTTGATACCACAAAAATCGACAATGCGGTGGGAACTATTGCAGGCGATGATACGATTTTTGTGCTTATGAAAACTGAGCGTGACGCAGTAAGACTTGTAAAAGAGCTTACCGGAATTATTAAAAGCAGGTCATAAACTATTTAACGGGGAAGTATTTTTGTTATGCTTAAAGAACTTTATATTGAAAATCTTGCTGTTATTGAAAAGGCAAATATTCAGTTTTCCGAACATCTTAATGTGTTTACCGGTGAAACGGGTGCAGGAAAATCAATAATGATTAACGGCATAAATGCTATTCTGGGACAGCGGGTAACTAAAGATATTGTTCGTACCGGAACTGATAAAGCAGTGGTTTCGGCAGAATTTGTAAAGCTTGATGAAAATGTTATGTCAAAGCTTGACGAGCTGGGTATAAGCTGTGAGGACGGTTCGCTGTTTCTGGAGCGTGAGATTCGTTCGGACGGCGGCAGTACGGCAAGAGTCAATTCTAAAAGCGTGAATGTTTCGGTACTTCGTGAGCTTGGCAGCCTGCTTGTTAATATTCACGGGCAGCATGATAATCAGATTCTTATGTCCCCTGAAAAGCATTTGCAGATACTTGACGGATATGCCGAATCTGATGATCTTATCGCCGATTACCGCAAGTCTTTTAAGGAACTTCAGTCTTTGGCAAGGACTATAAATAAAATGAAAATTGAGGCAAATCAGAAAGCCTTCCGTATCAGCCGGCTTAAAGAGATAATAAATGAGATTGAGGCAGTTGATATTTCGGAAGATGAGGACAAGCAGATTGAGCAGGAACTTGAAATTGCCAAGAATGCAGTAGTGCTTACCGAAACAATTTATAACGCTCTGACCTGTCTGCGTGGAACAGATGACGATGACGGAGCGTCTGAGCTGACAGACAGAGCAAAAAATCAGTTGGAGAATTATTCTGATGTGTATGCTGATTTTGAGCCGTTGTCCAAACGACTTACAGACGCACAAATAGAGCTTGAAGATATTGCGGAAGAGCTTTCGGCAATGGTGGATAAGCTTGACGCCGACCCACGAAAATATGAATTTCTTTCTCAGCGTAATGATGATATAAACAAAATCAAGCGCAAGTACGGTCCTGAGCTGAAAGATGTTTTTGATACTCTGGAAAAATCCAAAGCAGAATTGGAACAGCTGGAGAACAGCGAAGAAAGCCTTGCAGAACTAAAGCAAAAACAGTCGGAGCTTCTGGCAGTTGTATCAAAAAAAGCTAAAAAGCTTTCGGAGTACAGAGCCGGAGCAGGTGAGCGGTTTATAAGTCAGGTGACCGAAGAACTGGAATTTCTGAATATGCCAAATGTCAGGCTTGCGGTATCGCAAAAGACAGGCAAGCTGACGGTCAACGGAATGGACAGCATTGAGTTTCTCATATCGGCAAACAAGGGTGAAGAACCAAAGCCTATAGCAAAAATTGCGTCAGGTGGAGAGCTTTCAAGAATAATGCTTGCTTTGAAGAATGTAATTGCCGACAAGGACAGCATTGATACTTTGATTTTTGATGAAATAGATACAGGCGTCAGCGGTAAGGCTGCTCATAAAATCGGTCTGAAACTGAGACAGATTTCAAAGATTCGTCAGGTAATATGTGTAACTCATCTTTCCCAGATTGCAGTTATGGGTGATAATCACCTGCTCATCGAAAAAAATGTAGAGGGCGAAAGAACCGTAACAAGAGTTAAAAAACTGAATTTTGAAGAACGGGTTTATGAAATTGCCAGAATTATGGGCGGAGATGATATTTCTCCCCTTATGTTAAAAAATGCAGAAGAAATACTGAAACTGCATATGGATTGACTAAATCTTAAAAAAATGTTATAATTTAAAGAATGATGAAATTTAGTGGAGGTACATATGAAGGTTACGTTGATTTCATATACACCGGAGCCTGAAAAGGTTATTGCCGCAGCGGCAAAGCTTTGCTATTCAAAGGCGGATATCGGTACATTGATGAATGATCTGACTGATGAAAAGGTGGACAGCTTTCTTGAAAGACTTAACAGTATGGGACACGAAAGTCCTATTGAGCATGTAAGCTTTACTTTTGGCATTGAAGGTATTTCAAGAGCCTGCTCACATCAGCTTGTAAGACATCGTATTGCGTCATATTCTCAGAAAAGTCAGCGATATGTAAGCGAAGGAAGCTTTGAATATATTGTTCCTCCTGAAATAGAAAGAATACCTGAGGCAAAGGCTGAGTTTATATCTCAGATGAAAACAATAGAAGACGGATACAACAAGCTTGCCGGACTGCTTATTGAAAAGCATACACAGGAGTTTGTTGACAGCGGTATGGATGAAAAGACAGCCAGGTCAAAGGCTTCCAAAAAAGCCTATGAAGATGCAAGATTTGTTTTGCCCAATGCCTGCGAAACAAAAATTGTTATGACCATGAATGCCCGAAGTCTTATGAACTTTTTCAGACTGAGATGCTGTAACCGTGCACAGTGGGAAATAAAAGCTGTAGCCGATGAAATGCTGAAACTATGTTATAAAGCTGCACCTACTTTGTTTAAAAATGCAGGTCCGACCTGTGTTTCGGCGGGAAAATGTACAGAAGGCAAAATGACCTGCGGAAAATATGCAGAGGTTGCGGAATTTTATAAAAATCTTAAACCTTAAATTTTTGGGGAGTATTTTATGGGTGATTGCGGTAAACTTTTAGTGCTTGAAGGTCTTGACGGCAGCGGTAAATCAACACAGTTTGAAAGATTAAAGAGCTATTTATCACAATTTAATATGAGCTATAAAGCAATAAGCTTTCCCGATTATGAACAGCCGTCCTCTGCATTGGTGAAAATGTATCTGAAAGGTGAGTTTTCTGAAAATGCCGAAGATGTGAATGCTTATGCGGCATCAAGCTTTTATGCGGTGGACAGATACGCAAGCTATAAAAAATTCTGGGAGAATGATTATAAAAGCGGCAGTTTTATTCTTGCAGCACGCTATGTTACATCCAACTGTATTTATCAGATGGTCAAGCTGGATAAATCTCAGTGGAGCGAGTATATAAACTGGCTTGAGGATTATGAATATAAACGGCATGGTCTGCCAAGGCCTGATATGGTTTTGTTTCTTGATATGCCTATAGAGATTTCTCAGAAGCTCATGACCGGTAGATATGAGGGTGATGAGACCAGAAAGGATATTCATGAGGCTAATATCCGTTATTTGTATGCCTGCAGGGAAGCGGCACTTTATACTGCCAAAAAACAAGGCTGGAAGATAATTACCTGTAGTAAAGACGGCAAACCGCTTTCAGTTGATGAAATAAGCGATAAAATAAAAACAGAAACAGATAAGCTGATAAAGAAAGGATAATAAAAATGGTATATGTTTTTTTAGCTGACGGTTTTGAAGAAACAGAAGCTCTTGCACCGGTTGATGTTTTAAGACGCGGCGGTGCAGAGGTTAAAACAGTGGGTGTGACCGGTGAATATGTTAAAGGTTCCCACGGAATTGTTGTAAAGCCTGATATTACTATCAATGATGTTTTGTTTGCAGAAATTGATATGATTGTTCTTCCGGGGGGCATGCCCGGTACAATAAACCTTATGTCCGATGACAAAGTTAACGAGACTATAGACTATTGCACCGAAAATGATAAATATGTTGCAGCAATATGTGCAGCACCAATGATACTGGGAGAAAAAGGCTTGCTTGACGGAAAGTGTGCCATATGCTTTCCCGGATTTGAAGAGCATCTTAAAGGTGCAAAGCTTTCAGAAGACAAGGTCGTTGCTGACGGCAAAATAATAACCGCTAAGGGTGCAGGCGTTGCCATTCCTTTTGGATTGAAGCTTTTGGAAACTCTCACAAGTGCAGAAAAATCCAATGAAGTTGCAGGAGCAATGCAGTGCTTATAAAAGATAAAAATGCTTTGCGAAAAGAGTACAAGGCTTTGCGGAACGGTATGTCCCTCCACCAACGCAGAACTGCTGATATTGAAATCTTTAAAAATGCCAGAGAGCTTGAAGCTTTTCAGCAGGCTGAGGAAGTGCTGATATATGTTTCATCAGCCATTGAGGTGGATACATATATGCTTGCCGATTATTGTTTTGAATGCCGCAAAAAGCTGTATTCACCTAAGTGTATTCCCAATTCCAATGATATGATTTTTTATGAAACAGAAAGTTTTGATGATCTGGAAAAGGGTTCATTCGGTATATATGAGCCTTGTGAACAATGCAGAAAGATGAACGAAACGGAACACCCTGTGTGTATAGTTCCCGGACTGGCATTTGATAAAAGAGGTTATCGTCTTGGCTTCGGAAAAGGCTTTTATGATAAATTTCTTGCAGAGTTTAAGGGAATAAAAATCGGTTTGTGCTATGATGATTGTGTAACGGAATCATTGCCAAAGGATGCTTATGATGTTCCCGTTGATATTTTAGTAACTGAAAATCAATGCTTGTTTATAAATAACAATTAAAAAGAAAGGTAAGGTGATTTAATGAGTGAGAA
>JBJFBR010000157.1:4659-6721 GCA_051888545.1 Oscillospiraceae bacterium | reverse complement strand
AAATTGAAAAATCCTCAGATTTATTCAGGCAATATCACATTGCAGCCTAAATCAGGGTATTCTGAAATACTCAGCAAGCTTGTTGTAATGCGTGAAATTAAAAAGACTGTTACAATAACATTCCCTGAAGGTACAACACTCTATGAAGCGGCAAATCTGCTGGAAAAAAACGGTGTATGTAAAGCAGATGATTTTCTTTTTGAGTTTAATAAGGATCAGGGCTATGAATTTGAAAACCTTATTGACGGAAACGGAAATGCTTTTTATGCAATGGAAGGATATTGTTTCCCTGACCAGTACGAGTTCTATCAGGAAGACACCGGCTACAACATTGCAAAAATAATAAAGGAAAACTTCCAGAAGAAGTTTACTGACAGTATGCTGAATACAATGAAGAAAAAGAATCTTACATTGAACCAGCTGATTACCTTGGCGTCTATTGTACAGTGGGAATCTGAATCGGTTGAACAGATGCCTACAGTAGCGTCAGTATTTCTCAATCGTCTGAACGATCCCGATACTTTCCCTGCATTGCAGTCAGACGCTACTTCAAATTACATTAAAAAGGTTATAGAAAAGGCTGCGGATACTACAGCGGCTGCCGAGCATTATACTGAATCATATGATACATATAATTACAAAGGCCTGCCTGCCGGACCTATTTGCAATCCCGGTGTTGAAGCCATAAACGCAGTACTTAATCCTAATAAGACAGATTATTATTATTTCTGTAATAATCTTAAAACTAAAAAGACATACTATGCTAAAACTTTGCAGGAGCATGAACAGAACCTGGTTAAAGCCGGTCTTAAATAATTTATTAAAGTGAGGTGCGGTAAAGCTGCACTTCACTTTCCTTGTATATTGATTGAGAGGTTTATTGTATGAGTGAAAATAATTTGCTTGAAATTCTTTCCCCTGCCGGAGATATGGAACGGCTGAATGCAGCTCTGGATTTTGGTGCAGACGCTGTATATCTTGGCGGTAAAATGTTTGGAATGCGTGCGTCATCTCCCAACTTTGACGCAGATGATTTAAAGATTGCAGCTGATGAAGCTCACAGTCGCGGAAAGCGGATATATCTTACCTGCAATACATTGCCGCACAATGATGAAATGGAGCATTTTGAGCAGTTTGTAAAAGAAGCTGTTGACGCAGGAATAGACGCATTAATAGCTAATGATATCGGCGTTTTTTCATTGATAAAAAAATATGCACCTGATATGGAAATACATGTTTCAACCCAGGCAGGCATTGTGAATTATGTAACAGCCCGTGAATTTTATAACATGGGAGCAAAGCGTGTGGTTCTTGCAAGAGAGCTTTCATTGGATGAAATAGCTGAGATAAGAGCTAAAACACCGAAAGAGCTTGAAATAGAAGCTTTTGTTCACGGTGCCATGTGTGTAAGCTTTTCAGGCAGATGTCTTCTTTCCCAGTATATTGTCAACCGTGACGCAAACCGCGGCGAATGTGCACAGCCATGCCGTTGGGGATATCATCTTATGGAAGAAAAGCGGACAAATGAATTTTATCCTGTTTTTGAAGATGAAAAGGGAACTTATATTCTTAACGCAAAGGATCTTTGCATGATTGACCATATTGATAAATTGGCTGCAGCAGGAGTAAACAGTTTTAAAATTGAAGGCAGAGCAAAATCGGCATATTATGTTTCTGTAGTTACAAATGCTTACAGAAAAGCTATGGATATTTACAAGGCTGATCCTGAGCATTTCAAATTGCCCCAGTGGATCCATGACGAAGTATTCAAAGTTAGCCACAGAGCATATTGCACAGGATTTTTCTTCGGACATCCCAAGGACTGTCAGTACTATGAAAACAGCGGATATATCCGCAATTATGATGTCGTAGGCGTTGTAGAAGAATGCCGTGACGGAAGAATATATGCCCAGCAGAGAAACAAATTCAATCAGGGAGATGTGCTTGAAATACTTTCTCCGGATGATATGCCTGCAGAAGTTAAAGCAGAGCATATATATAACGAAGACGGCGAGGAAGTAGAGTCGGCAAATCATGCTATGATGCATTTTTCCATGCCGTC
>JBJFBR010000157.1:2950-4559 GCA_051888545.1 Oscillospiraceae bacterium | reverse complement strand
ACCTTGTCGTTTACAAGTACTTTGCCTGCATCACACGCTTCGTTGGCAACGGTTCTGCGTTTTATAATTCTGGATATTTTAAGATATTTGTCTAGTCGCATAGCTTACCTCCATGTAAAATAAAAGAGCCCGTATGGGCTCTCATTTTTATTATTTATCAACTGCTTCTTTAAGAGCTTTGCCTGCCTTGAATGCAGGAACCTTTTTAGCAGGAACATCAATAACTTCTTTTGTACGAGGATTGATTGCTTTCTTTGCAGATCTGTCACGGACTTCAAATGTACCAAATCCTACTAAAGAAATCTTTTCACCCTTTGCAAGTGAATCTGTGATTGCTTCTGTTACTGTTGCAAGAGCTTTTTCAGCGTCTTTCTTAGAATAATCTCCTTTTTCAGCGATAAGATTGATAAATTCAGCCTTTGTCATTTTTTAAAACCTCCAATAAAATTAAGAATCTTTAAGTGATTCATTTCTGTTAACCTTAATTTTTGCCTCATCCCAGTATTTATTAAGGTCATTTATGCTTAGGGTTGTCATATCCAACCCGTCTTGCCTTATTAAACTTTCTGTTTCCGCAAACCTGTTTAAGAACTTCTCGCTTGCGTTGTATAGCAGCTGTTCTGCATCAGCGCCAAGCTTTCTTGCCATATTGGCACAGGAAAAAAGTAAATCTCCCAGTTCTTCTTCAGCATCATTCTGATTATTTGCTTTCAACGCTTCTTCCAACTCTGCAACCTCGGATTTCAGGCTTTCAAAGCAGTCATCAGTGCCTTCAAAATCCATTCCTGCACGAGATGCACGCTTTCCCAGCTTTTGCGCCCTCATCAAAGCAGGAAATACCTTTGGAACACTCTTTAAAGTGTCGGTATAAGATTGCTGACCTTTGGTTTCTTTCTTTATTGCGTCCCAATTCTGCAAAACTGTGTCCACATTGTTTGCATTTACGTCACCAAAAACATGAGGATGTCTTACTATCAGCTTTTTGCATATGTCATTTGTGACATCATTGAAATTGAAATTGTTGCTTTCAGTTTCAATCTGAGTATGGAAAATAACCTGCAGCAGTACATCTCCAAGTTCTTCTCTCAGCATTTCGCTGTTATCCATATCAATGCCTTCAATGACTTCATATACTTCTTCAAGAAAATCATTTCTGATTGATTTGTGAGTCTGAACTTTGTCCCATGGACATCCGTTTTCGCTTCTCAATATTTTTACAATCTTAATCAGATCATAAATATCATAGCTGTTTTTAGAAAGAATTTCCTGAATTTCGTTTTCCATAGTCACATTCCCTCAGTTTTTACACAATGTCACTTTGTTATAATAACCTAAAATCGAGAAAATTTCAAGTGCTTTTTGATTTTTTTTTGAAAATTACTGAAAAAAGTTGTTTTTTCGGCGAAACGCACAATAAATACAGAGTAAATATATACATAACAACGGTAAAACAAATAGCAGATAAGGTTATAATTTTAGTATTAATACCGGTAAGCAGTCTGTAAGCCAGAAAATCATAGGTCAGTCTGGCTGTGCATCCGCACAAAAATCCTGCAAAAATCGGTTTGTATAGTATTGCTTTGGTATTCAGCTTTATGCCGGATATTTT
>JBJFBR010000157.1:0-2850 GCA_051888545.1 Oscillospiraceae bacterium | reverse complement strand
AGCGGTATGACTGAAACTGAAATCTCTTCCTCTCTTCCGCTGAATAACAGCTCCAGTATTTCTTTTGACAAAGCCGATATACCAAAACCGGAAGGTATTGCAATAACCGTGGTAATAAAAAGCATGAGGTTAAGCTTGTTTTCAATTAATGATTTTTCTTTTTTTACCCATGATTCCGAAAGAGACGGCAAAATGCTCTTGCCGAACATAGCTGTTATGGTGGGGACAAATCCGAAAATCGTTAAGGGCAGAGCAGAATAGGAGCCGTAAATGAAATTTGGTATCATTTCTTTCGGAATACTTAAATTGCTGAATAATGAACTGTTTGTATACATTACTTTTCTTATGCTGGCATTTATGGTCATCAGGTCAATCATATTTGAAAGTGTGGCAATAACCGAAGCCAGAGCTATGGGAAAAGCACTGACCATAAGATCTTTTGCTGTTGCCTTAAATTTGTCAGTATGTCTGTCTCTGCAAAGCATGGCTTTGCTTATTCCGTCACCATGTATTTTCCCTGATAATATTATGTATATGCAGGCAATGCAGGTTGAAAGGCTTACTCCTAAAACGGCTGCTGCGGTAATGTAGGGCAATGCAGTTTCAATGGCCTGCTCATAGGATAAGCATACAATTCCGAAGCATTTCCCTGTTGCCCTGAACTCTTTTTGGGCATAAACTGTAACACCATAAGCAAGCCCTAAGCTTAAAATAAGCTTTGAGATTGTTTCAATTATTTCAGATACCGCTGTGGGTATCATATTTTTCAGTCCTTCAAAATAACCACGTTCGACTGAAAGTAAGGCAGCAGCAATCACAGAAGGTGAAATTGCAATCAGTGCAAAACGTGATTTATCTTCACCGATAATGTAATCTGCACATAAAGACGAAGAAACAACAAATAAAACACAGGTGATAACAGATAACAATACAAAAGTTATGAGAGCTGTAAGTTTGATTTTTCTTATGTTCTTAAAACGCTCAAAAGCATAGTTTTCTGAAACCAGACGGGCAATAGTTGAGGGTATTCCCGAAACTATTATAGCCATTATAGGTGTAAAAACTGCCAGGGCAGAGGAATAGTACCCCATTCCGATGCCGCCTAGCATTCTGGTCAAGAAAAGCTTGTATATTATGCCAATGGCTTTTGTGATTATGACCATTCCCATAAGAATGGCAGAGCCTTTGATAAAGCCTTGTTTTTTCAAAATATGACCGTCCTTTCATACAAATCTGCAATATATCTGAAGGCAGTCCTGATAGAATGTCCTTGATTAAATCTATGTGAAAACAGCCTTATATATTCTTTTGATTAAGAAACTATTAAGATTGATTAATTGACATATAGCTTGAAATATATTATAATTAAACATGAATGCAATATTTGTTAATGCGGTTTTCGGAGGTATTGGTAAGGTGAACTTTTTTTGTATAGGTTTCTTTATTCTGGCTTTTCAGCTTAATTTCAGCTGGGCGACCGGCTATATATTTAAGCTTGTGGGAGCTTTGTTTATTCTTGGCGGAGTATGGGAAATGTCCAGTTATGATCAGAAATATAAAAAGCTGTATGCGCCGTCTTATGCGGGCATAGTTTTGTCTGCCATTCCGATGATTATTTTTTCGGTAATGAATGTGATGAAAATAAAAGGAAATTTGCGTCTTGCGCTGGGGCTTGCACTTGGTATTCTGGTTACCGTATATATGCTTCTGGTTGAGTATAAAATTCTCAGGCTTTTTCAGAATGACAATAAACTGACTTTTGACTTGCCGGCAGTTAAAACTTTAATCAGCGGCTGGAAATGGTTTGCACTTTTTACCGTGTTCGGTCTTGTGTTTAATATTTTCAATGTTATGCCCAATGAAACTGTTGCAAACTTTGCAGGAGTAGCAATGGCTGTTTCAAGAATTATTATGTATATTCTTGCCTTGACAGTCCTCTGGAGATTCAATAAAGTCAGATATGGTTTTTATAAAATAAATAAATAGCAGAAAAAAGGAGATACATATGCTTTCTGTAGTTATTCCAAGCTATAATGAAGAAGGTAATATTGAAAACACAGCAAATGTGGTTTCAAAGCTTCTGGAAGACAATGATATTGATTATGAAATTATTTTTGTAAATGACGGTTCAGATGATAAAACGTGGGAGATAATCTCCAAGCTGGCAAATGAGCGTGACCATATTGTCGGCGTTAATTTCAGCAGGAATTTCGGCAAGGAGAGTGCAATTTTTGCCGGACTTGATACAGCAAAAGGTGATGCCTGTGTTTTAATGGACTGCGACCTTCAGCATCCGCCTGAGACGATTCTGGAAATGTACAAAATATGGAAATACAATGATGTAGATGTTGTGGAAGGCAAAAAGAAGGACAGGGGCAAAGAAAATCCGGTATACCGGAAATTTTCCCTGTTGTTTTATAAGCTGATAAAAAAGGCTTCGGGCCTGGATATGGCAGATGCGTCAGATTTCAAGCTGATTGACAGAAAAGCTGTTGAGGCACTTAAAAGTATGCCTGAGCGTCTGACTTTTTTCAGGGCAATGTCAAGCTGGGTAGGCTTTAAAACCGAGACGGTATATTTTGAAGTTGCTGAACGTGTCAGCGGTGAATCAAAATGGTCAGTAAAATCCCTTTTCAAATATGCTGTAAATTCAATAACCTCGTTCACAAGTGCACCGCTTCAGTTGGTGACAATATTCGGACTTATAACATTTATAATCTCAGTTATTTTCGGAATTGATACATTGGTGAACAAAATGATGGGAAATTCTGCTGCAGGCTTTCCCACAGTTATAATTCTTTTGCTGTTTATGTCAAGCATAATAATGTTCAGTCTGGGGATAATAGGATA
>JBJFBR010000156.1:0-2095 GCA_051888545.1 Oscillospiraceae bacterium | reverse complement strand
CAGAATACAAGAGATTTTCCATTGCATAAGAAAAAGAGCCTTACATAACCACCCACCATAAGCGTTATGTAAAGCCTTGTAAACGGACTTTCAGCCCTTAGCTATATAATATCACGTTGAGGGCTGTTTGTCAATATGAAAGGAGTTTTTAAAATGGAAGAAACATCAAGAAACGGTGAGTGTTATATGACACCGGAAGAGAGGGAAGAAACAATTAATAGAATTGTGGAAAAGCTTGAATATTTGCTACAACTGCAACACATAAACAAAAGGAGCGGTAAAAATGACTGATAAAGACGCTGTAAGAGAAATGAAAATACTTGAAAAGCAAAAGCTGAATATCTTTTCAGATCCGGTACAAAAAGTACTGGACACCTTTTGCAATTACCACCGGTTTGACATGCTGGAATTTAATCAAAGAAGCCGCATTATTATAATGCTGAATGTTGTGTTTAATTATGGCTTTATGCTTGGCAAAAGAGCAGAACGCAGGAAAGGAGTTAAAGACAATGAACGATAATCAACCACATCAAAGTCAACGCCCTGATACAGATGATATTGAAGTCTTAAGAGCGTATCTGATTGAACGTATTAATTATTTATGTGAGCTTAGAAAACAGAAACACAAAAAATCATAATCAATCTCGGGGAGTGGATCCGTTCCGCTCCCTCTTTTTTTATCTTCCGATAAATCAATCAAAAAATCAGTAAATCACCGCAGAAATCTTTTACCCCTGCCATAAATTTTCATCACGCAGCAAAATTGATATTCGCCGTCGGTTTTTTCAAAAGTACCCATACACGCAATATAGGGGGCATACGCAAGCTTTTAATATTAGCCGCTAAATTATACTAGCAAGGCATTAAAACGCATTACAGAGGCTCTCAATAGCTATAAATGGCATTTAAACATCATCGGGGAGTTTTTTCTGCAATGATATCCACATTGCAACGGTTCGCTCCAAAAGTCCGCAGAATTTAACCTACCCCCTGCTTACGTCTTAGCAATAGTTTTAGTGTTTCAGTATCAGTAACAAAAGGATATTCCTTTCGTATATCTGCAAGCTGTTCCTCGAGTTCCTGCTCTGCTTGTTTCTGACATTCATACTCAATAGCTTTACGCTTGCCATAGCTGAGATAATCACCACGTTTTAATATATCTGATATTCTCTGTTGTGCTATGAAATAACCTTCTGAATAGTTGTAGCTTGTGAAATGTAATCGGCTTTCAATGTGCTGTTCTTCACGAAGCATACACACTTCCGGCATAGCTCGGAGATGTCGCAGGGCTTTTTCTTTCATCTGCTGTACTCGTGAGCCGCTCACGCCCATAAGCTCGCCGATATCGGCAAAGGTCATTCCCTCAAAGTAATAATGCACTATAACTTCACGCAGAGGCTTTTCAAGGCGGTCAAGGGCTTTATATAATACGTCTCTTGTCTGCTCGTCTTGTATGCTGTCAAGGGCATTCTCAAAAGCCTGCTGTGCTGACGGGTCAGGAATAATATTCTTGAGTGTTAAGCCCTCGTTATCCGCTCCGGGTAAAGTCTTATCAAGACTTGTAGCATTATCAAGCGGCTTGCGGTTCTTTCCGTCGCTGTTCCTGATACCCAGTAGCTCAGCACAAACATTTTTTATCGGATATTTCAGGAAACTTACAAATTTAAATTCTGTAGCAGGATTGAAATAATCCAACGCTTTCAGAAACGCAGGATAGCACTCTTGCCGCAGATCAGACATCTCAACACCGCAGGCAATAAACCGCTCTGAATATCTGCTGTAATATTCTCCTGCAAGTTTGTACATAATATACTTTACCCTGTCATAAAGCACCGGCTTTAAATCATCTGCACCGCCTGCCTGAATGGCTGTTGCTAGCTCCTCGTGTAAAAATTATTTTGCTGACGTATAATCCATAACACTCCTTTTACTCTCATAACAATATTACCGCAAAGGACATCACCTCTTTTTAAGCTTGCACTGCCTGTACTAAACGTACCAAACGTACTAAACCCACTTATTTGGGAGTTTAGTATCAAAAGTACGTTTAGTACACGGTATATATATTGATTTTATTTCTGTAAAAGCAACGGAT
>JBJFBR010000155.1:8245-11771 GCA_051888545.1 Oscillospiraceae bacterium | reverse complement strand
ATACAGCTTCCGCAGGTACTTTCATTCTTTGGCGGAACAAGATTTGTACCTATTATAACCAGTGTTGTTTATCTTATAGTCGGTATTGTGATGTTCTTTGTCTGGCCGGTTGTTCAAAACGGTATTTCACATCTCGGTCAGCTTGTTCTCGATTCGGGATATGCCGGCACATTTATTTACGGATTTATTGAAAGAGCGTTAATCCCATTCGGACTTCACCATGTTTTCTATATTCCTTTCTGGCAGACAGACCTTGGCGGTTCAATGATGATTGACGGAAATATGGTTTCCGGCGCACAGAATATTTTCTTTGCAGAGCTTGCATCAAAATCCACTACACATTTCTCTGTTTCAGCAACAAGATTTATGGCAGGAAAATTCCCCTTTATGATTTTCGGACTTCCTGCCGCAGCATTTGCGATGTACAAAGCATCTCGTCCCGAAAAGAAAAAGGCTGTGGGCGGTCTTCTTCTTTCCGCAGCGCTTACTTCAATGCTTACAGGAATTACCGAACCTCTTGAATTTACTTTTTTATTCGTAGCCCCTGCTATGTATATTGTACACTGTGTTTTCGCCGGACTATCATACATGCTTATGCATATATTCAATGTGGGCGTAGGAATGACCTTCTCGGGGGGGGCAATCGATCTCACGCTGTTCGGCATACTCCAGGGCAACGGGAAAACAAACTGGATATGGATAGTCATTATCGGTTTGTTATATGCTGTAGTTTACTTCTTTGTATTCTACTTCATGATCAGAAAGTTCAACTTCAAAACCCCGGGAAGAGAATCAGATGATGAAGAAACAAAGCTTTATACCCGAAAAGACCTGAACGAACGAAAAGAAAAATCTGAAGGAAAAACAGGCAGTCATTTTGACAGAATAAGTGCTTTGATATTGAAAGGTCTTGGGGGAAAAGAAAATCTTTCTGATGTTGACTGCTGTGCAACTCGTTTGAGAGTAACGGTAATTGACGCAAATCTTGTTCAGGACAATCTGCTGAAAGAAAGCGGAGCGTCAGGAGTTATTCATAAAGGCAACGGTGTGCAGGTGATTTACGGTCCACAGGTTGCGGTAGTTAAATCCAATCTCGAGGATTTTTTGGATTCTTCTGATTCAGATAGACTTGACGAATTGCTGAACACGGATTACGGCGAAGACCAAACGGCTGAAAGCACTATTCCTGAAGCGGAAAATGTTCAGACAGATATTGAGCTTTTTTCGCACATGAACGGTGAAATTGTTCCTCTTGAAAATGTGGAAGATGAGGCATTCTCCACAAAGGTTCTGGGAGATGGTGTTGCTATAGAACCAAGTGAAGGAAAGCTGTATGCTCCCTGTGACGGAAAGGTGGATATGGTATTTGATACAAAACACGCAATCAACCTAGTATCCTCAGACGGCTGTGAAATTCTGCTTCACATTGGAATTGATACTGTAAAGCTCAACGGACAGTTCTTTGAAGCCCACGTTTCTGACGGTCAGGAAATTCATAAGGGCGACCTGCTTATTTCCTTTGATCTGAACGGAATCAGAAACGCAGGGTATAAAACAGTAACTCCTATGATTATCTGCAATACGGATGATTACAGCTCGGTAAAGGTGACTGATACAGGTAAAACACCGGCAGGCAAAAAAATAATTGAAATTAATTAAAGGAAGGATTAATTACTATGAAAACATTTGATTACACAATTAAAGACGAACTTGGAATTCATGCAAGACCGGCGGGAATGCTTGCAAAAACCGCAAAGGCGCTTGACAGCGAAATTACTATTACAAAGGGGGGAAAAACTGTTGGAGCGGCAAAGCTTATGATGCTTATGGGTATGGGTGTAAAGTGCGGTGACACGATTACAGTAACCATTAACGGAGGAGATGAGCAGGCTTCTGAAAAAGCAATGAAGGAATTTTTAGAAGCTAATCTTTAAGAGGTGAGATCATGACAAAATTCACAGGCAAAGGTGTTTACGGAGCTGTTGCAGCAGGGAAAATCTCAATCTTCAAAAAGCAGGATATGAATGTAAAACGTGTTCATATTGAAGATACGGATGCTGAAAAAGCAAGAGTTGAGTCTGCAAAAGAAGCTGCTGCAAAACAGCTTCAGAAAATTTATGAAAAAGCTCTCAGAGAAGTGGGAGAAGCTAACGCTCAGATATTTGAAATACACATGATGATGCTTGAGGACGATGACTATAATGAGTCTATTGAAAACATCATTGATACACAGAAAGTAAATGCGGAATATGCTGCAGCGGTTACAGCTGACAATTTTGCAGAAATGTTTTCTTCTATGGACGACGCTTATATGCAGGCAAGAGCCGCTGATGTAAAGGATATTTCAAACAGAATCATTGCAAATCTTATGGGAAGCGCTGACGACGAAAAAAACAACAGCGACGCAATGATAATCTGTGCGGAGGATCTTGCACCAAGTGAAACTGTTTCATTGGACAAAAGCAAGGTTCTTGCTTTTGTCACAGCTCACGGCTCTTCCAATTCTCATACCGCCATTCTTGCAAGAAATATGAATATTCCTGCTGTTATAGGTGTGGGAGATGAATTTCTTTCGCAGGTCCAAAACGGTGATGATGCAATAGTTGACGGATTTACAGGAGAAATATTTATAAATCCTGATGATGAAACGAGTAAAAGACTTTTGAAAAAGCAGCAGGAGGATGAGGAAAAAAAGCGTCTTCTGCAATTGCTGAAGGGCAAGGAAAATGTTACTCTTGACGGAAGAAAAATAAAAATTTATGCTAATATCGGCAGCGTTGAAAACATAGGTGAGGTACTGTTGAACGATGCAGGAGGAATCGGGCTTTTCAGAAGTGAGTTCCTTTATCTTGAAAATTCTGACTATCCCACTGAGGAGCAGCAGTTTTCAGCATACAAAAAGGTGCTTGAAAGCATGGCGGGCAGAAAGGTCATAATCCGTACTATGGATATCGGTGCTGACAAGCAGGCAGACTATTTCAACTTAAAAAAAGAGGAAAACCCCGCTCTGGGATATCGTGCAATAAGAATTTGTCTTACTCGTCCCGAAATATTCAGAACTCAGCTGAGGGCATTGTTCAGAGCGTCCGTTTACGGAAATCTGGGAATTATGTTCCCTATGATTACAAGCGTATCAGAGCTTGAAAAGATACTTGATATCTGCAGCGAAGTGAAATCCGAGCTGAAAGAGCAGGGAATAAGCTATTCTGAAAATACCGAAACCGGCATAATGATTGAAACTCCTGCAGCTGCAATTATAAGCGACAAGCTTGCACCTATGGCAGACTTTTTCAGCGTTGGCACAAATGACCTTACACAATATACTCTTGCCTGTGACAGACAAAATCCTGATGTAGAGCAGTTCTGCGATACTCACCACGAGGCAATACTCCGTCTGATTGAACTGTCAGCAGAAAATGCTCACAAAAACGGTGCATGGATCGGAATATGCGGTGAACTTGCGGCAGACACCAGTCTTACCGAAACATTTATGAGAATGGGAATTGACGAGCTTTCCGTTTCACCC
>JBJFBR010000155.1:5540-8145 GCA_051888545.1 Oscillospiraceae bacterium | reverse complement strand
TAAAAGTATTGATTCCGTGAGCTGATTTATGATAAATATTAAATTTTAAATATTGGAGTTGATTTTATGGGAATGACAATGACGCAAAAGATTCTGGCAGCACATGCAGGACTTGAAAGCGTAAAAGCAGGAGATTTAATTATGGCTGACCTTGACTTGGTTCTTGGCAATGACGTTACATCACCGGTTGCTATTAACGAATTCAACAAAGCAGGTTTCACCGAAATCTTTGACAAGAACAAAGTGACTATGGTTATGGATCACTTTACACCTAACAAGGATATCAAGGCCGCAGGACAGTGCAAACAGTGCAGGGATTTCTGCAATGAATACGGCATTGAAAACTTTTTCGATGTGGGACGTGTGGGCATTGAGCATGCACTTTTGCCAGAACAGGGACTTGTTGCTCCCGGCGACTGTGTAATCGGTGCAGATTCTCATACTTGTACATATGGTGCTTTGGGTGCTTTTTCAACAGGTATCGGCTCAACTGATATGTGTGCAGGTATGGCAAAGGGCAAAACATGGTTCAAAGTTCCTTCTGCAATTAAGTTCAACATAACAGGCAAGCTGCCGAAATATTCTGCTGCTAAGGACGTAATCCTTCATATCATCGGAATGATAGGCGTTGACGGTGCTTTGTACAAATCTATGGAATTCTCAGGCAGCGGCTTGAAAAACCTTACAATGGAAGACAGACTTTGCATGGCTAATATGGCTATTGAAGCCGGTGCAAAGAACGGTATTTTTGCTGTTGACGATGTTACTCTTGAATACATCAAAGGCAGAGTAAACAGAGATTACAAGATTTATGAGGCCGACGAGGACGCTGAATATGATGCTGTTTATGATATAAATCTTGATGATATAAAGCCTACCGTTGCATTCCCTCATCTTCCGGAAAATGCAAAGACTTTCGATGAGATCGGCGATGTAAAAATCGACCAGGTGGTAATCGGTTCATGCACAAACGGCAGAATCGAAGATTTAAGATGTGCGGCTGAAATACTGAATGGCAAAAAGGTGGCAGACAATGTCAGATGCATTGTTATTCCTGCAACACAGAATATTTATATGCAGGCTATGAAAGAAGGACTTCTGGAGATATTCATTAATGCAGGCTGTGCAGTTTCAACACCGACCTGCGGACCATGCCTTGGCGGTCATATGGGTATTCTTGCAAAGGGTGAAAGAGCAGTTGCCACAACAAACAGAAATTTTGTTGGCAGAATGGGACATCCTGAGTCAGAGGTATATCTTGCTTCACCTTATGTTGCGGCTGCATCTGCCGTTACAGGAAAGATATCTCAGCCAAGTGAGGTAATCTGATATGGTAAAGCATCTTATTATATGGGATTTGAAAGACGAGCTTTCAGACAGCGAAAAAGCTGAAAAGGCTAATGAAATAAAGCAGGGACTTGAAGGCTTGAAAGGTCAGATTGACGGTCTTGTTGATATAAAAGTTCAGACAGATTTTCTTGAGTCGTCAAACGGGGATATGCTTTTGGATTCTACTTTTGAAGATGAAAATGCACTTAAAGGTTATCAGACAAATCCAAAGCATCTTGCTGTTGCTAAAATTGTAAGGGCAAATACCAAGTCAAGGAAATGCGTTGATTTTGAAATATAGAAAGGGTTGATATAAATGAAAGCAGAGGGAAGAGTACATAAGTACGGCGATAATGTAGATACAGACGTTATAATTCCTGCAAGATATCTTAACACAGCTGATCCGAAGGAGCTTGCAGCACATTGTATGGAGGATATTGATAAGGATTTTGTAAACAATGTCAAGGAAGGCGATATTATTGTTGCCGACTATAACTTTGGCTGCGGTTCATCAAGAGAACACGCTCCTATTGCTATCAAGGCAAGTGGGATTTCCTGCGTTATAGCTAAAACATTTGCAAGAATTTTCTACAGAAACGCTATTAACATAGGCTTGCCGATTATTGAGTGTCCTGAGGCTGCTGAGGGAATAAGCAGCGGTGATGAGGTTGCCATTGATTTTGACAGCGGTATAATCACAAACAAAACAAAGAATGAAACATATCAGGGAACAGCTTTTCCTGAATTTCTGATAAATATTATCAACAGCAACGGTTTGCTGAATTCCTTAAAATAATAAATCATATCAAGTGCCGGTGTGTTCTTTGGGAGCATATCGGTGCTTTTGCTTTTGTGCACTTGAAAAGAACGGATATTTGTGGTATAATATAATTGTATAATTATATCTATAAGTATGTTTTTTTCGGAGTTTGAGTATGAAAAAATGGGTGGTAAACAAACCGAATAGTAAGCTTGCAAAGGAATTTTCAAAAAAATGCAATCTAAGCCTTCTGGTACTGGAAATTCTCACTTCAAGAGGCTTTGAGGATTTTGATTCCATAGTTGATTTCTTTAACAGTGATGAGCTTGGTGATCCTTTTATTTTAGAGGATATGGATAAGGCTGTTGAAGCGATAAATCAGGCGATAAATAACTATGAGCTGATTTGCATTTACGGAGATTATGACTGTGACGGAGTAACGTCAACAGCAATTCTGTATGACTATCTTCTGAACATAGGCGCTAATGTAATGTACTATATTCCTCAGCGTGAGGA
>JBJFBR010000155.1:1577-5440 GCA_051888545.1 Oscillospiraceae bacterium | reverse complement strand
CTCAGCGGTGCAGGAGTTGCCTTCAAGCTTTGTGCAGCCCTTGAAGGCGGAGACTATGAGATGATAACCGAACAGTATTCGGATATATGTTCTCTTGGCACTATAGCGGATATTGTTCCGCTGAACGGTGAAAACCGGACTATTGTGAGAAACGGTCTTAGGTATTTAAAAAACACTGAAAATCTTGGACTTAGTCATCTTATTGAAAGGCTGGGAATAGAAAGAAAAAATATAGATTCAACGGCTGCGGCATTTCAGATTGCACCAAAAATCAATGCGGCGGGAAGATTTGGTTCACCGATGACAGCACTTGAAACATTGCTTTCTGAAACTGATGAACAGGCAGACGAACTTTCGGAAAATCTCATAAATCTCAATAATCAGCGCCGTGCTGCGGAAAATGACATAATGGCAGAAATTATGGATTTTATAGACCGTAATCCTGTGGTGCTTAATCAGCGGGTACTGGTTATTGCCGGATATAACTGGCATCATGGAGTGATCGGAATTGTATCTTCAAGACTTCTGGATTTGTTCGGTAAGCCGAACATTGTTATTTCCATTGACGACAACGGCGTTGGCAGAGCGTCAGCCAGAAGTATGAAAGGCTTCAATATATTTGAGTGTTTCTCCTATGCACAGGAATATCTTGAACGGTTCGGCGGCCATGAATGTGCAGGAGGCCTGACCATACTTGAAAGCAACATTCCCGGATTCATGGATAAGGTTTTTGAATTTGCAGATAAATATGAATATATGCCTGTGGATGAAATTCAGGCAGACAAGCTTATACAGCCTGAAGACTTTACAATAAACAGCATAAAAAGCCTTTCGGTGCTGGAACCTTTCGGAGAGGGAAACAGCAAACCTGTTTTTGCCATGGCAGGAGCACGAGTTGAGCGTATTTTTTCACTTTCTCAAGGTAAGCACAGCAAAATTGAGGTTACATACGGCGGTGTAAGGACACAAGTACTTATATTTTCCAGAGCACCTCAGGAGCTGCCTTTTGCCGTCGGTGACAGAATTGACCTTATGGTTACAATAGATATAAATGTTTTTGCAGGAAAGGAAAATATTTCGGTAAAGGCTAAGGACTATCGGATACACGGCATAAATCAGAACAAATATTTTGCTGCAAAGGATTGCTATGAAAAATATATGAGAGATTGTCCGCTGCCTTTGGCATATCTTAAGAAAATGAATCCAAGCCGACAGGAGCTTGTTAAAATATACAAGACAATAGCCGAAACCAATATGGGCGATGTTACCTTTGATCGGTTGTATATGAAACTTATATCTGCCGATATGAATTACGGAAAGCTTAAAATTTCCATAGACGCTTTTAACGAGCTGGGACTTATAAAATACACTCCCTCAGAGCAGAGAATTGTTATTCAGTCAATCAAAGAAAAAGTTGACATTGACAGTGCAGAGGTCCTTATAACGCTGAGAGAAAAAATAAAAAATGGAGAGAATTAATATGGACAATAATGAATCAAAGCTTGCTCAAAGATCAGATTACACCATTGACAGTCTGATTCAGTTTATACTTAATGGTGAAAAGCAGTATGATTTATCAAAAATAGTTTCTGCATATGAACTGGCAGAAAAATATCATCATGAGCAAAAGCGTGAATCGGGAGAGCCGTATATTACACACCCTCTGGCTGTGGCATATATACTTCTTGACCTTGGAATGGACACCGATACTATTTGTGCCGCAATTCTGCATGATGTGGTAGAGGATACTCCCTGCACACTGGAGCAGCTCCAGAAACAGTTCGGAACAGATGTGGCTATGCTTGTTGACGGCGTTACAAAGCTGAAAAAGGTGGAAACATTTACAAAGGACGAGCAAAAGGCTGAAAACATAAGAAAAATTCTTCTTGCCATGAGCAAGGATATTCGTGTTATAATCATAAAGCTTGCCGACAGACTGCATAATATGCGTACTCTGAATTTTTGCAGAGATGAAAAACGCCGTGTTATAGCTTTGGAAACTATGAATATTTATGCACCTATTGCTCACCGCCTTGGAATAAATAATATCAAAGATGAGCTGGAGGATCTGGCTTTTTATTACCTTGACCCGTATGCCTATGAGGACATTGACAAGCAAATGGCTATGCGAAAGGAAGTCCGTGAGGAATTTGTTGAAAAGATAAAAGCAAGAATCTCTGAACGGCTCGCAAAGGATTTTGACCCGGTTCCTGCCATTGAAGGCAGGGTAAAGAGCAATTACGGCATATACAAAAAGGTTTACCGTGACGGAAAAGACATAGATCAGATCTATGACAGATATGCCGTAAGAATTATTGTAAACACAATCACTGAATGTTACAGCGTTCTGGGAATTATCCACGATATGTATCAGCCCATACCTAACAGATTCAAGGACTATATTTCCACACCGAAACCTAATATGTATCAATCGCTGCATACAACTGTTATCGGCAGAAGCGGTATTCCTTTTGAGGTACAGATTCGTACATGGGAAATGCACAGAACAGCTGAGTACGGAATCGCAGCTCATTGGAAATACAAGGAGGGCATAAGTACAAATTCCAAAGACGACAAGCGTGTGGCATGGGTAAGGCAGATTATTGAATCTCAGCGTGAATCCAATGATGTGGAGGAAATTGTAAGAGCAATAAAAAATGATCTGGCTCCTGAAGAAATATATGCTTTTACACCAAAAAGCGATATGATAACTTTGCCGAAAGGTTCAACGGTTATAGATTTTGCATATGCTATTCATACACAGGTGGGACACAAGATGATCGGCGCAAAGGTAGACAAAAAGCTTGTATCATTTGACTATCAGATCAAGACCGGACAAATTGTTGAAATTATAACTTCCAGCGACGAAAATCACGGACCTAACCGTGCATGGCTGGGTATTTGTAAAACAAATGAGGCTAAATCAAAAATACGTTCATGGTTTAAAAGAGAACGCCGTGAGGAAAACATTATTGAAGGAAGAACGGCTCTGGAACGTGCTTTCAGAAAGAATATGATGCGTGTTCCCGAAGAAGATCTGGAGGACTTTTTGTCTACCGATATGCACAGACACAGCTGCGACAATCTTGATGATTTCTTTGCAGCGATTGGTTACGGCGGCGTTCAGCTATCAAAAATTATGCAGCACCTTAAAGCTGAATATGAAAGAAAATACAGTGATAAACTGAGCGACGAAAAAACTGCTGAAGAAATAAAGGAACAGTCCAACACCAAATATGCTTCAGATATTGTGGTTGACGGCGTTGATAACTGTGATGTCAAGCTGGCACAGTGCTGCAATCCTCTGCCCGGTGATGATATTATCGGATTTATAACAAGAGGACACGGTGTTTCAATACACAAAAAGGACTGTGTAAACTATCTTAATCAGAAAGATAATCCTTCTATGGCTGACCGTTGGATAAATGTAAAATGGGTGGGCAGCAAACCGTCAGGATACTATAAGACAACATTGGACATTCTTGCCATTGACCGTGTGGGACTTCTGGCTGACGTTTCAGCAGCTCTTGCTATGATAAATATTTTTATATACGAATCAACCTCAAGAGAACTGAAAAACGGCAATGCCATACTCAGCGTTACCGTAAGCGTTGCAGGTAAGGAACAGCTTAACAATGTAATAGCAAGAATACAGAAGATAAAAAATGTTATTTCGGTTGAACGAAGCGGAAGATAACGAAAGGTAAGGTTACAATGGAAATTTACAGACTAAAGCCTTTGAGCATTTGCGGAACATACGGATATATAGTATGGGGGAAAAATAAAAATGCCGTATTGATTGACGCACCTGAAAATGCAGATTATATTCTGGGAGAACTGAAAAGAAGAGGTCTTACACTTAA
>JBJFBR010000155.1:0-1477 GCA_051888545.1 Oscillospiraceae bacterium | reverse complement strand
CATACCGATAAAACCAATCTTGAAATTGAAAAGGAATGCAATCCATATCTGAAAGGCTGTTTAAGATGACGTTAATATTCAGCGGGAATGAATACAAGTATCAGCTTGAAGCTGTTATGAAGCTGTTCATTCCTGCACAGCTGTTTGATTTTATATACAACGAAAAAAAGCGTGTGGACGGAGATTTTGCTTTTATAAGAAAGAAAGCTCTTAAAAATCGCACGCTTTTATATGTTTTTGTGCGTATTGGAGACAAAATTGATCACAAAGCACAGTTTCTGGACAATGCCATAGCTGATGACAACGAATGTGAAATGGTGTTATCCCAGCTTTTGTTCAAGGTTATGTGCAGACTGACCGGTAAAAAGCAGAAATGGGGAATAATGACCGGCGTTCGTCCTGTCAAGCGTGTAAATGATATGATAAGTCAGGGAAGTACAAAAGAGCAGATTTACGATGTTATGCAGGGCAGATTCTTTTGCAGCAAGGAAAAGACGGATATTGCCTATGAAACGGCAAAGGTGCAAAGCGAAATACTTTCAAAGCTGGATAAAAAATCTTTCAGTCTGTATATTTCTATTCCATTCTGTCCTACGAGATGTTCCTATTGTTCTTTTGTATCTCAATCGGTGGAAAGCTGTTTAAAAATAATTCCCGAATATGTGGACAAGCTGTGCGGAGAAATAATATATACATCTGAAATAGTACAAAAGCTTGGACTAAAACTTGATACGGTATATTTTGGCGGAGGAACTCCCACTACCCTTCAGGCTGACCAGATTGAAAGGATAATGAAGTGCATAAGCGAGCATTTTGATATGTCAAATGTCCGGGAATATACTGTTGAAGCCGGAAGAGCAGACACAATAACCCCGGAAAAGCTTGAAGTCATAAAGGCAAACGGTGCAAACAGAATTTCCATAAATCCCCAGACGCTCAGTGACTCAGTGCTGCAAGCTATCGGCAGAAAGCACAGTGTTCAGCAGTTTTTTGACAGCTTTGCAATCGGCAGAAAAGCAGGCTTTGAAACAATAAACACAGACATAATAGCAGGTCTGCCTACAGATACTTTGGAAAGCTTTAAAAACACGGTGGACAAGCTTATAGAACTTGCGCCTGAGAACATAACGGTTCATACTCTATCCATAAAAAGGGCGGCAAGGCTGAACAGTGAGGAGCATGACAGCGTTTTGAAAAATCCTGCGTCAGAAATGGTGGACTATGCCACAAAAGCATTGCAAAAAAGCGGATATCATCCATATTATTTATACAAGCAGAAAAATATGCTTGACAACCTTGAAAACATTGGCTGGTCCAGATCCGGACACGAGAGCCTTTACAACATATACATTATGGAAGAAGTACAGAGCATTTTTGCCATGGGAGCAGGGGGCTCAACAAAGCTGATTGACCTGCAAAGCGGACGGCTTGAGAGAATTTTCAATTACAAAACCCCTTTGGAATACAACAAGCATTA
>JBJFBR010000154.1:0-2115 GCA_051888545.1 Oscillospiraceae bacterium | reverse complement strand
AGAAAGCGGTATACCTGATTTCCGCTCGGTTGACGGACTTTATAATCAAAAATACGACTTTCCGCCGGAGGAAATTTTAAGCCACACATTCTTTAAAAGGCATACAGATGAGTTTTATCGCTTTTATAAGGACAAAATGATCTGTCTTGACGCAAAGCCCAACAAAGCTCATTACAAGCTTGCTGAAATGGAGCAAAAAGGCAGGCTTTCTGCTGTTGTAACGCAAAACATAGACGGTCTGCACCAGAAGGCAGGAAGCAGAAATGTTCTTGAACTTCATGGCTCGGTACACAGAAACTACTGTCAGAAATGCGGAAAATTCTACACTGCGGAAGAAATTTTAAACAGCAACGGAATACCCACCTGTTCCTGCGGAGGAGTTATAAAGCCTGACGTTGTTCTGTACGAAGAAGGACTTGACAACGAGGTAGTAACTAAAGCCGTTATGGAAATTTCTAGCTGTGACACACTTATTGTGGCAGGAACATCACTGAATGTATACCCTGCTGCAGGAATGGTAAGACATTTCCGGGGTGACAATCTTGTACTTATTAATCGTGACAAAACTCCCCTTGATGACAGCTGTAACTTGGTTTTGCACGAAAAAGTCGGAGAAATTCTCGGAGAAATAAAGGTATAATAAAAAACTCTTGACCTTTTATATCAAAAGTAGTAAAATATTTAAAGAATAAAATTTATTCATACATATTTGAAAGGAATGTTTACAATGCCAAAATTTTTAGTTGAAACATCAGCACGTCACGTTCACGTTACTGAAGAAACACTCAAGGTCCTCTTCGGAGAAGATGCAAAGCTTACTGTAAAGAAAGAGCTTTCACAGCCGGGACAGTTTGCATCAGAACAGAGAGTTACAGTAGTAGGACCTAAGAAAGAACTTCCTAATGTATCAATCCTTGGACCGTGCCGTAAAGCAGACCAGGTTGAGCTTTCAGCAACTGACGCACGCTCAATCGGAATCGTTGCACCAATCAGAGAATCAGGCGACACAAAAGGTTCCGGAGCTTGCAAGCTTGTTGGTCCATGCGGAGAAGTTGAACTGTCAGAGGGCGTAATAATCGCAAAAAGACATGTACATATGACCGAAGCAGACGCAAAAGAATTCGGTGTTAAAAACGGTGAAATCGTTGCAGTAAAGATTGAATCTGCTGAAAGATCAGCAATCCTTGCAGATACAGTTATCCGTGTAAGCGACAACTATGCTCTTGCAATGCACATTGACACAGATGAATCAAATGCAGTTGGTGCAGGCAGAGAACAAATGGGTGAAATAGTTAAGCTTTAATTTATCACCGCAAAACAAAAGCCTTGAGAATTAATCCCAAGGCTTTTTATTATGCAAAAATTATTTATTGCCGAAATATCTGTCATAAAGACCTTTGAATCCGCAGCCGTGACGAGCTTCGTCCTTAGCCATTTCGTGAACAGTATCATGAACAGCATCATAGCCAAGTTCTTTAGCCTTTTTAGCAAGTGCAAGCTTACCGGCACATGCACCGTTTTCAGCGTTGAATCTGAGTTCAAGATTCTTCTTTGTGCAAGGTGTAACAACTTCACCAAGAAGTTCTGCAAACTTAGCAGCGTGTTCAGCCTCTTCATAAGCAGCCTTTTCATAGTAAAGACCAACTTCAGGATAACCTTCTCTATAAGCAACTCTGGCCATAGCAAGATACATACCAACTTCTGAACATTCGCCGTTGAAGTTTTCTCTGAGGCCTGCAACTACTTCATCATCAAGACCCTGAGCAACGCCTACTTTGTGCTGATCAGCCCATTTCAACTCAGCTGTTTCGTCCATTTTCTCAAACTTAGAAGCAGGAGCACCGCACTGAGGGCATTTTTCAGGAGCAGCATCGCCTTCAAAAATATAACCGCAAACTGTACATACAAATTTTGACATAACAAACATCTCCTTTAATAAATTCAATTTTAATATTCCCATATTTTCGGAATAATATTATTATATCACGCAAAAAAAATGTTGTCAACAAAAAACAAAAAAATTATCCAATAATAAAAAAGGTCATCATATTCAGATGACCTTTTGGCTCCCCAAGTAAGACTCGAACTTACGACCCTGCGGTTAACAGCCGCATG
>JBJFBR010000153.1:0-2125 GCA_051888545.1 Oscillospiraceae bacterium | reverse complement strand
GGTGATAAGTAGTGATTAAAATAAAAGAAGTGCTGAAAAAAGTACTTACAATAACGATAACAGCATGTATTGCGTCAACGGCTGCAATCAGCGCATTTGCTGATGAGCCATACGAAGCTTATAACTATGATGAGTATGGTGAAGATTATGTAGCAGCTGTTCCTGCACAAAGTGCTTATATGGCTAAAAAAGTCGTTTCAGGTGATGAAATGGATCTCAGCCGTCTTACAGATGAAAAGGATCCGTTGTTTGTATCAAAAAACGCTAAAACGGTTCTGAATGGTGCAAATGATATTTTCTTAGATGATGATAATCATGAATTCTGGGTTGCTGATACCAAAAACAATCGTGTTCTCCGTCTTGATAAGGATTTAAAGCTTATCGGCAGATACTACGGTGTTACAGGCAGCAAGAAGAATCTTGACAAAAAAACAGGTATTTCTAAGTTTAACTCTCCTACAGGTCTTTATGTAAGCAAAAGTATTATTGACGGAAATTTGTATTTGTATGTTGCAGATACAGAAAATGACCGTGTTGTTAAGGCTAAGGTAACTTCGCCTACAGAATGCAAATGTGTAACTGAATATACAAAGCCTGATAATCCGCTTTATGAAGCTGAAACATTCAAACCTTCAAAGGTAGTCGTTGATAATGCGGAAAATGTTTACGCAGTTGCAAGCTCAGTAAATACCGGTGCTGTTCAGTTTAAAAGTAACGGTAAGTTCCAAGGATTCTATGGTGCTAACCACGTTGAAGTTACAGCAGCTGTAGTTGCCCAGAAGCTCTGGAGAAAGCTTGCGTCAAATGACCAGATCAAAGGTATGACAAGAAGTGTTCCTACTGAATATGCTAACTTTGATATGGACGATGAAGGATTTATTTACACAGTTACAGAAATTTCAAATGAATCAAACAAAGACGTAGTTAAAAAGCTTAATCCGGCAGGTTACAATATCTGGGACAATGCCGTTGGTGACGAATATGAATTCGGTGACCTTTCAAAGGCAAAACAAGACCTTGCATATGACCTTACAACCAAGCCAAAGCTTACAGACATTGTTGTTTCAAACAACGGAATGATAAGCATTCTTGACTTTGAAACAGGACGTATTTTCCAGTATGATGAGCTTTGTAACCTTGTTTGTATCTTCGGCGGCAAGAACAATGCGTACCAGAAGGGAAGTTTCCTTGCTCCTAATGCTATTGAATCATATAACAATGATATTTATGTTCTCGACGGAACTAAAAATGATATAACAGTATTTACAGAAACAACATTCGGCAGCAAGCTTCATGAAGCATATCTTCTCTATGACGAAGGTAAATATGTTGAGGCTAAGCCTTATTGGGAAGAAGTAATTCAGCGAGACGGCGGTTACACAGGTGCTTATGTCGGACTTGGTAAAGCTGTTCTTAACTCTGATGACTATTCAACAGCTCTGAAGGACTTCAAGGTTGCTTATGACCAGAACGATTACGACAAGTCATTCAAGTATTCACGTTCTGAGTTCCTTAACAAGTACTTCACAATTATTATAATAGTACTTGCTGTTGTAATTGTATTGCTGATAGTTCGCAGTCACATTCGTAAAAAACGCAGAAGAGCTAAAGAGAGGGGTGAAAAGTAATATGTATGAATTTAGCGAATTAGGATGGCTAAAGCATGTTATTTTCCATCCGGTAGAAGGCTTTGAAGATTTAAGATGGAAGAAAAAAGGTTCAGTTAAAATTTCCCTGATAATCGTTGCACTGCTGTTTGTAACAATGGTTGCTTACAAGAGACTTACCGGTTTCCAGTTCAACGATTCATATGAGAGAATATTTAACGTGGTTCCTGTATTTGTTCAGAGCGTTGTAATATTCTTTACCTGGGTATTGGGCAACTGGGCTGTATGTACACTTTTCAATGGTGAAGGTACTTTAAAGAAAATCCTGATTAACTCAGCGTATGCTCTTGTTCCTTTCATCGTTTGTACATTGATTGCAGTTGTTCTTTCAAACGTTCTTGTTCAGGACGAATCAATCTGGTTCTATTTCATACTCTTTGTAGGTATCGGCTGGTCGGCAATATTGCTGATTCAGGGAATCAGAGCAGTTCATCAATATTCATTCGGAAAAACTTTGC
>JBJFBR010000152.1:7438-11996 GCA_051888545.1 Oscillospiraceae bacterium | reverse complement strand
TACCTCCAAGAAATTATTTTCATATTTGGCTGAAAATATATTCAACTACTGAAGCAATAGCATCCTCTTCGCAAGACACGTCAAGAATAATATCAGAAGCTTCTTTTACATCATCAGATGCATTTGACGGGCAAATACCAACATCTGCATACTGAATCATTTCTATATCATTGTTATAATCTCCTACAGCAACAAAAATATAATCATCCATGCCACATATTTCTCTCATCTTTTTAAGGGCTGTGCCTTTAGAAATATTCTGCGGCAGCATCTCATAATATTGAGGAGCTGAGACTACAAAATCGACATTGTCAAAATTATTTTGTTTTGTATAGTTTATTAGATTACCAAGTTTTTCAGGAAGATTGGTAAACAAAACTTTATACCATTTATCAGGAATATCATTTATGCTGCAAACAACCGGTTCGACATTACAAATATTACAATGATGCTGTTCCATTTCCGTCATTTGAGGAACGTAAACTTTGTCAAGTCTTAAGACTTCACAGCCAACATCAGGATTATCAGCAAGAATCCGTTTTGCAAAGCTTTTCGCCTTGTCTGGCAAATAAACATCATATATTTGCTTTTTATTATTTATATCATAAACCATTCCACCGTTACACATAATAATCGGACAGTTTACTTCAAAATCATTAAAATACTGTGAGGCTGCTTGAATTGCTCTTCCTGTTGCAATAGAAAATTTTCCGCCAGCCTGTTGAAACCTTTTTATATACTCCAGGTTTTTCTGACTGGGTATTTTACTGGCAGGAAGAAATGTTCCATCCATATCTGTTATAAGAACAACTTTTGAAATATCTTCAAACATATACTTCACCATTATTTTAACTTATTTAAAATACTTATAAAATAATCAGGCAGATCTGAATCGAATTCCATATATTCGTTTGTTGATGGATGAATGAAACCAAGCTTTTTAGCGTGTAAACATTGACCGTTAACACCTTTTACAGCCTTCCCATATACCTCATCACCATATACAGAATGGCCTATATATGCAGAATGAACTCTAATTTGATGAGTTCTTCCAGTCTCAAGGTTAAATTTTAAAAGGGAATAATTATTAAACTCATCAATAACCTCATAATGAGTTACTGCATTTCTTGAGTTTTCATATGTGACACACATTTTTTTGCGGTCAATTCTACTTCTGCCAATAGGTGCATCTATTGTACCATTTTTTTCTTTCAGCCTGCCAACAACTATAGCTTGATATTCTCTTGTAAATGAATGATCTTTTATTTGCTTTGCTAAAAAATTATGTGATATATCATTTTTAGCTACTACCAACAATCCGCTTGTCAGTTTATCTATACGATGTACAATACCAGGACGAATTATGCCATTAATGCTTGACAGTCTGCCACCGCAGTGATAAAGCAATGCATTAACCAAAGTTCCGCTGTAATTTCCCGGCGCTGGATGAACTACAATACCTTTAGGCTTATTTACCACAAGTAAATCATCATCTTCATAAACTATATCAAGCGGTATGTTTTCCGGCTCCACGTCCAATGGAACAGGATCCGGTATTTTAACTATAATTTTATCGTTTTCATTTAACTTGTAACTTTTGGAAATATTTTTCCCATTTACAGTAATATTTTTAATTTCTATTAAATGCTGAACAGCTGAACGTGTTAGCTTTAATTCGCTTTCTGAAAGCCATTTATCTATTCGCTTTCCGTTATCAGTAATATCAACAGTTAATTCAACTTGCTCCATGTTTTTTACCATTTTTTCTTGGTTTTGAACTTTCTTTAAAAATAAAGCAAAAGCAGAATATTATACCGCCAACAACTACGCATATATCAGCAAAATTAAAAATAGGAAAATTAATCGGTTCAAATTTTATAAAATCTACAACTTCTTTAAATCTTATTCTGTCAATTAGATTTCCGATACCGCCTGCAATTAAAACTGCCAAAGATATTATTTCAAGCTTTGACTTTCTTCTGATTCTGAACAAATATACTAGACCTACGACGATTATGACTATAGGCAATGCAATCAGAAACCATGTTTGCCCTGACATCATACTCCATGCTGCACCGGAATTTCTGATATTGGTAAGGCTGAAAATTTTTGTTGAACCAAATTTAATAACCTCAATTATTTCATTTAAACCAATATTCTGCACAACCAAATATTTTAATATCTGATCAACTGCCACCATGATAGCAATGACAATTAAAGAAATTATAAACATTTTACCTCATTCCCGATTATATATCATCTCAAAGGCTCTGATTATACAGAGCCTTCAGAATTAATCGTTATTAACAATAGTATTTCTGCATCTCTCGCAAAGTGTTGGATGATCATCATACTTACCAACTGTATCTGAATATGTCCAACATCTTTCACATTTTTCACCGCTTGCCTTTGCAACTGTGAATGAAACACCATCAAGTTCACCTTTAAATTCACCTTTTAATGAATCTTTGAGTACTTCTGTTCTTGAAACAATAAGCAATGCAGGAAGTTCTGATTCAAGTGATGATATTTCGTCAAATTTATCTTCATCAACATATATATGAACATCAGCTTCGAGTGATGCACCAATTACTTTATCTGCACGCTTAAGTTCAAGAGCTTTCTTTGCATCTTCACGGATTTTGATAATAAGATCCCACTTAGACTTAAACTCGTCCGAAACAGTTATGCCTGATTTTTCTGGGAAATCATTCAAGAATACACTTTCAGAATCGTCCTTTGAACTATGAGGAATATATGACCAAATTTCATCAGCTGTAAATGAAAGAATAGGAGCAACCAGTCTTGTAATTGCAGAAAGAATAGTATAAATTGTTGTCTGAGCTGCTCTTCTTGATTCGGAATCAGCCTTTTCACAATAAAGTCTGTCTTTAATGATATCAAGATAGAAGTTAGACATATCAATTACACAGAAATTATGAATTGCATGAAATACAATATGGAAATCAAATGCATCATAAGCAGCTTTTGTCTTATCAATCAGATCATCAAGTCTAACTAATGCCCACTTATCTATTTCCTGAAGTTTATCATAGGAAACACCGTCTTTCTCAATGTCAAATCCATCATTTGAAAGATTTCCAAGAATAAATCTTGCTGTATTTCTAATCTTTTTATAAGCTTCTGAAAGCTGTCCTAAAATTTCTTTTGAAATTCTGATATCAGAATGATAATCAGATGATGCAACCCATAGTCTTAAAATATCTGCACCATATTTATCAGTAATTTCTGAAGGTTCAATACCGTTGCCCAATGACTTATGCATTGTTTTACCTTGACCATCAACAACCCAGCCATGAGTACACACTGCCTTATATGGAGCATGACCGTTCCAGACAACTGATGTAAGAAGTGATGACTGGAACCAGCCTCTATACTGATCTGCTCCCTCAAGATAAAGATCTGCCGGAGAAGAAAGTTCAGGTCTCTCATCAAGTACCGCAAGATGAGTTACACCGCTGTCAAACCATACATCAAATATGTCCTTTTCCTTGACAAACTCTGTGCATCCGCAATCACATTTAACACCTTCGGGGATAATATCCTTAACATCTTTAGTAAACCAAGCGTCAGAGCCTTCCTTTCTGAATAATTCAGAAATAGCCTTTATTGTTTCATCAGTAACAACAGGCTTGCCGCAATCCTTACAGTATACTACAGGAATAGGAACTCCCCAGACACGCTGTCTTGAAATACACCAATCGGAACGATCCATAACCATTTTCTCAATACGGCCTTCGCCCCACTTTGGAATCCATTCAACATCACGAATTGCCTTAACAGCCTCATCTTTAAAATTCTTAACTGAGCAGAACCACTGTTCTGTAGCTCTGAAAAGAATTGGTGATTTACATCTCCAGCAATGCGGATACTGGTGCTTAATTTTCTCATGAGCAAACAATGCACCTGTATCTTCAAGATACTGAGCTATCTTTTTATTAGCTTCATCTGTTGTCAAACCGGCAAACATACCTGATTCTTCAGTAAGAACACCTTTGCCGTCAACGCCTACAACAATTCCAATATCGTCATATTTTTTACATACTTCAAAGTCATCAACACCATAACCCGGAGCAGTATGTACACAGCCTGTACCACTTTCAAGAGTTACATGGTCACCCAAGATTATAGGAGAAGGTCTTCCCATAAACGGATGTTCAGTCTTCATACCCTCAAGTTTGCTGCCTACAAAAGTTGCAATAATCTCATAATTTTCAATTCCTGCGGCAGACATTGTTGATTCGGCTAATTCTTCAGCAACAACATAGTTTTCACCGTTATCAGCTTTAACAACAACATAATTATATTTTGGTCCCAGACAAATGGCAAGGTTACCTGGTAATGTCCAGGTTGTAGTTGTCCAAATAACAAAATAGGTTTTGTCAAGGTCTATACCTTTTTCAGTAAACAAACCTTTATCGTCTGAAACCTTGAATTTAACATATATTGAATGACAAGGATCATCTGAATATTCGATTTCTGCTTCTGCCAAAGCTGTCTGGCAATCAGGACACCAATATACAGGTTTTAATCCTTT
>JBJFBR010000152.1:0-7338 GCA_051888545.1 Oscillospiraceae bacterium | reverse complement strand
TCACCATTAGCATAAGGAGGTCCATCGTGAAGAATATATGTTGGCTTACCTTCATTCTTTTTTATAATTTTCTTATAGAGATCTTCATCTGACCATTTTTTTAATGCATCAGGCTCTCTTTTAGGAAGATTTCCTCTCATCGGGAAGTCAGTTTTTGGAAGATTAAGTGTTTTATTATAATCCATTGCCATTTATCTTACTCCTAACGATTAATTATTTTTACCGAATTTTAAGTCATTATAATCTGTCTTCATAATTGGATCAAAAGATCCTGTATTAAGAATTTCATCAAGATGTTCAGTACGTTCCTGATGCTCAACTTTTTCTAGGTTTGCTTCAATTTCTTTAGCTGCTTCATTAGCTGCTTCTTCTTTTGCTTTGTTTTCAGCTTCTATTTTTTCAGCTTCTTCCTTTTCATACGCAGCAAGCTCTTCATCCGATACTTCAGGAATATCCATAATCAACAAGAGCTGCTTTTTATATAAATCAGTCAATTCTGATTTAAAGTATGTAGTTTCTGCCTTGAGCTTTTTCAAAGCTTCCTTCTGTTCATCATAAGCTCTGCGAATTGCAAAAATCTTAGCCTGAGTTTCCTCAGTATTTTCCTTAATTAACTGAGCACATTTTTCCTTATGCTCTTTAATTATTCGCTCGCATTCTTCAGCGTTTTGCTCTGTGATCCTAACTTGTTCTGTTTTTGCAGATTCAATCATTTCATTTGATTTTTCTTCTGCTTCCTTAACAATTCTGGCTGCTTCTTTCTGAGCAGTTACCAATGCATTGGTTACAGCGTCTTTCTCTTCTCTCATCTCATTGATACTCTCAACAAGTGTAGCCATTTTTTCATCTTTAATATTATTATCAGCTATAAGCTGTGAAATGGTATCTGCCAATTCATTTAAATAATGATTAACACTGTTTGGATCATATCCGTTTTTTACATATTCAAAACTTTTTTGTCTTATAAGATTTGGATTAAGCATTTGAATGCAAGCCTCCTAAACAAATTTCTTTATAGTTATATAAATCCTATCTTTTTTTGTTGTACCATTAATTTCTTCAAAAACAAATTTGCCAAATCCACGAACTGTAAAAATATCTTTTTCTTTTAACAAATAATTCGTTTTACTCACAGGCAAATAATTAACGGCAATTTCACTTTCTTCAATTATTTTTCTTGCTTTTTCTCTTGATGTTTTCAAAGCAAGCGACAAAACACAATCAAGCCTTAGTGAAGCTACTGTACCAGAAATCAGCTGATATTTTTTAATATTATTCAAAGCAATATCACATCCGATACTAGCTTTAACACCTATTCTTCCTATTTTTGAAACTTCATTGACAATCATCTGAGCAACAGTTGAATAAGAAAACACAACTGATTTGCCATCTGAAATAACAATATCTCCAATAGTATTTCTGGCGATATTCAATGACATAAGTGCTCCTAAAAAATCTCGATGAGAAAGTTTATCACTTTTTCTGTACATAAAAGTTATTGGCACGATGGGATAATCATCTATATTGATATGATCATACTCTGGATACAGACATAAAACCTTACGTTCTGCATCATCATATCCGCCATAAAATTCAAAGTTATTGAATTTCTCATATTCAAGCAATTTTTGACACAATGTCGCTTGTTTTTCATTAAGAAAAAGAGTATATCTTGGTAAATAATCTTTTTCAACAATACCCATCATATCAACAATATGATTAATGAGGATATTATCTTCATCATTTAATCCTATTAAAAAAGGAAAATTGTCAGACATTAAAAGCTATAACCGTTATTTTCCAATTCGCTCATCAGATCAACACCAGAGAAACTTACATTCTTAGGCATAATTGCAAATGTTTTTTGTGCTGTCATTTTAATATTAGCACCGTTTGCAAATGCTACTCCTGAAATAAAATCCAGAATTCTGATTCTATCTTCTGTTGATACTGTTTCAAGATTAAGCAATACAATCTTCTGCTTATTTATGTCAGCACCGATTGATTTAACTTCAGTAAACTGTGATGGTCTTGCAAGAACAATTTGTAAAGTTGTAGTTGCAGCAATTTTAACTTCTCTTGATTTATTCTCTGCTGAATATGACTCAACAGGATCAGGAGTGTTTTCATAAGTTGCCTGATACTCGTCTTCTTGTTCCAGATCATCAGTTCCCACAAACATATCTTTTAAACTATTCATAAATCCCATAATGTTATGCCTCCTTATATATTCGTGCTCCAAAGAGCTTTGTACCTATTCTAATAAGATTTGAACCATATTTAATAGCAGTTACATAATCTCCGGACATTCCCATAGACAAGATATCCATTGAAACATCAGGGATATTCTTTGATTTGACATCTAAAAATATATTGTTCATCTTTTCAAATATATCTTCACCTGAATTTACAGGTGGAATTGCCATTAAACCTTTAATTTTTATATTTTTAAATTCTGAAACCCTATAAATCAAATCCAGTAATTCAGTTGATGATACACCGCTTTTAGAAATTTCATCTCCAATATTTATTTCAATAAGAACATTCATAATTCTATTATTTTTCTCAGCAAGACGATTGATCTCATTTGCAAGCTTGATACTGTCAACTGATTGAATAAGTGAAACATCATTGATTATATATTTCACTTTGTTGGTCTGTAAATGTCCAATGAACTGTACTTCGGCATTCTTATCATAATCATCTTTTTTAGATAAATATTCCTGAACCCTGTTTTCTCCCAGCAAAGTTATTCCCTGTTCTACAGCAAAATTAACTTTATCGGCAGGAACTGTCTTTGTAACAGCCATTAACTGAATATTATCGTTTTCTCTGTTAAATTTAATCTTAGCATCTTCAATATTATAACATATATCTTTATAATTTTCAAGGACATCTTTATATTTATTAATATTATTCTGCATCATTGCTGTCAACCACCTCTAAAAGAATTTGATCATGAAGCAATAAATAATTATCATCTGAAGTGTTTTTTGATATTACATAATCTTTGCTTTCGTCTTCATATATAACATCGATCTTTTTGAATATAGTCTTTTGCCCCAGAAGAACATAGACTCCTTTTTGTCCGTTTTTAAAGCGAATCGCTTTTCGCGGGACTTTTACTCCGCTGTATTTATCAAAGATTATAGTTGCTGACTGAACCCGTGAACTTAATAACGCATCATCCAGTTTATCGCAGGATAAAACAACAATTATTTTATCATCTTCTTTAGCCTGTTTAACCGAATCAACAGAGACTTTATAAGTGCTGTTTGATGAATTAATCATCATATCAAATTCTGCACCTTTAGTAATACGCTTATCTTTTTTTACTATCCCGACAATCTTGCTGTTATAATCATTGAAAATTTTTCCTGTGATATCTTTTTTTATTGTAATTTTACTATTTATAATATCATTAATCTGATCTTCGGTAAGACTTGACGCATTCTTTGTTGTAAGCTGTCCTTCATATCCGTCAGCATAAGTTACCAGATATCCTGTCTCCTGCGATTTAATTTTTGCAATCGGAGAAGCTGCTTCTTTAAGCTCATTGACTTCTTTTTTTAAGGTACTGATTTCTTTTTCAAATCCGTTACACTGGCCTGTAATCATATTATAAATATTAATTACCAAAGAAAGATTATCTTTAGAATCAGACAGTGTACTAAAATCACCTTTCTGGTTATTAAAAAGAATGTTTTTATACTCATTGTCAATTTTAGTTTGAAGCGCATCAGGCTGAATATAATTAATTGTTCCGGGGTTTTGAGATCTTTTTAAATTATCAATAATCCCATTTAATTTAGTGATACGCTGGTTTGCAATAATAGCATCTTCATTTTCATATACATTGGCAATTGTACTTCCTACAGATATTTTACTTCCGTCTTCACAGGTATAGTCTACAATACCCTTTCCGTTGTATTGCAATATTTTTTCATCTCTTATTATAATACCGTCAAAGGTTATATCTTCATTTACATCGCAAACAACAGCCTCTTCAACTTTATGTTGATCGGTCAACTTATTATAAACCTGACTTCCAAATATTGTACAAAGCAGAAGAAGCAAAACGCAGGAAAGTATTCTTATAGTATAAGATTTCATTTAATCACTGCTCGCTTTTTTAATTTGAGTTATCGTTATCAGAATCCAATATATTAATATTCTTGGATGGAATTATAGTTGAAATAGCATGCTTATATACAACATTCTGTTTTCCTTCGCATTCAAGAATAACGATATAACTGTCAAAGCCTTTTACATAGCCTTTAAACTGATATCCATTTACTAAAAAAACTGTCAAAGGTATTTTGAATTTTCGTGCCTGGTTTAAAAAAATGTCCTGTAAATTCATATTTTTGTTCATTGTAAATCTCCTTAATTCTGTATTTTAAATACACTAAATTATATTATATCACATAATTTTTGATTTGGCTATAATATTTTGAACATTTTCAAGAAAATTTTTATATTCGCAATATTTATCATAATAAACCCAGTTAATATTATCCATTCGCCGAAACCAGGTTAGCTGTCTTTTGGCATATCTTCTTGTTTCCTGCTTGATTTTTTCAATACATTCATTCAGACTGGATTTATTTTCAAAAAAAGGTATAAGTTCCTTATAACCTATAGCCTGATTTGCGGTAGCCATATTATTATTTTCATAAGAACATTGTGCTTCTTCGATCAATCCGTTATCAATCATCTGATCAACACGGACATTTATTCTGTTATAAAGAACCTGTCGGTCTTCAAAACCAATTCCTATTATGCAGGACTTATATGGCGATTCATTTAATCTGCTTTTTTCCTTATGCTCTGAAAGCTTAGTGCCTGTTAATTCATAAACTTCCAACCCACGAATAACTCTTGGCAGATTATTCTCATGGACATTCTGAGCAGTTCCAGGATCTATCGCATTAAGTTTTTCCCAAAGATAATGATTCCCAAACTCTTTTGCCTGGCCTTCATACTTGCTGCGAATTTTCTCATCCTTGCCGGTATCATCAAAAGTAACGTTATTAACTAAAGAACTTATATATAATCCCGTACCTCCACACAATATGGGGATTTTGCCACGATTGAAAATATCCAGAATCACTCCATTAGCCATTTTAACATAATCAGCTACGCTGAAACTTTCTTCAGGATACAAAAAATCAATCATATAATGCGGAATATCCTGCATTTCTTCAGCTGTTGGTTTCGCAGTGACGATATCCATGCCTTTATAAATCTGCATAGAGTCAGCAGAAACAACCTCACCGTTATATATCTTTGCAAGTTCAACAGCAAGTCTTGTTTTCCCTGAGGCTGTAGGTCCTGCCACAACTATAAGCGGTATTTTTTCTTCCATTTTAAAACCCCGATTTATACAATTCTCTTAAATTGCTTTTCTATATCTTTTTTTGATAACTTTATCATAACAGGTCTGCCATGTGGACAGTACTTAATATTTTCATTTTTATATACAGCATTAACCAAAGCCTGAAGTTCAATTTTTCCGGAAGTATCATTAGCCTTAATTGCAGCCTTACAGGCAATAGAATGGAAAAGCTCATCAAAGATATGAAGCTGAGGATTAACCTTATATTCAATGAAATTTTCTGCAAGTTCAGTTACGATCTCTGTTGGATTAATACCTTCCAAAACCATTGGTGCACCTTTAACTGCAACTGTGGGTGCCACATCAGGCTCAATATCAAATCCAAGTTCTTTAAGCTTATCGGAATTTGAAACAAGTGCATCATATTCTTCATAGGAAAGCAATACCATAATCGGCTCGAGATACATTTGCACATCCAGCTGTTCAGCATCATTTTTTATTTTCTCAAAAATATATCTTTCATGTGCTGCATGTTTATCAAACAAAAGCATTTCTTCTCCTGCCTGTGCAACTATATACGTTTTAAATAATTCTCCGATTACAACAGGCGTGTACTCCTCTTGGGATTCTTCAATATCAACTGAAACCTCTTCTTTCTGCTTATGCTTAAAATCCTCATTGGTTATATACTTGAATTCAGACAGTTCTTCACAAATATCCTCAGGAATATCATCTATTTTAGTATTATCATTAACCTGCGTATTCTCATTTATTTTGGCTGTTACGGCATTGATTTTGTTTTTCTCTATACTTGTTTGTAATAATCTCGGTTCAGACGGTTTAAATTTATCAAATTTATCTGTTGTTTTATTATCTACTGTATTTGATTTATCAACAGCTTTAAATGTTATATTATCTTTTGTTTTATAATCATTTGAACTTGATTCTCTGTAATCAAATTTTAGCTGCAGTGAATTATCTTTCACAGGTACTTCATATAACTGCTTATCAGTAAAATTACGCTTAACATCAAGGTTCAATTCCTTTGGTTTATCAAAATTAAGAAGTGAATTTTTTACAGCAAAATATACAGCCTCATATATTAGTTTGTTATCAGAAAATCTAACTTCAATTTTAGTTGGATGAACATTTACATCTACAACATTTGGCTCAATATTAATGTTAATTACGGCAGCCGGAAACCTGCCTGTCATTATATTATTTTTATAAGCTTCTTCCAAGGCATTGGCACAAATTACTGATTTTATATATCTATGATTTACAAAGAAATTCTGAAACTTTCTATTATTTTTTGATTCCAAAGGTTTACTGATATATCCTGTAACTTGAATACTATCATCAGAATAGTCAACAGGTATAAGCGTTTTGGCAAAATCTCTTCCAAACACTGCATATATTGCAGAATACAGTTTACCGTCACCGGCAGTAAGCAATTCAGTCTTATTATCTCTTATAAACTTAAAAGATATATCTGGGTGTGATAATGCAATTTTAGTTACATATGCTGCAACTGCATTGCCTTCTGTAGTATCTTTTTTCAGGAATTTCAGCCGTGCAGGCACATTATAAAATATATCTCTGACAACAAATGTTGTACCGTCAGGACAGCCGGAGCTTTCACAAATCTTTTCAACTGAGCCTTCTATAACATAATGTGTTCCATAGTTTTCATTTTGCATTTTGCTGAGAACTTCTACCTTTGCGACAGCACAAATTGATGCTAACGCTTCACCACGAAATCCTAATGTTAAAATTTCCTGAAGGTCGTTTTTGTTTTTAATTTTACTTGTAGCATGTCTTAGAAAAGCAGTTGCAATGTCATCTTTTGAAATTCCACAGCCGTTATCAGTAACTCTTATATAGGTTTTACCTCCATTTTTTATTTCAACGGTAATAACATTAGCACCGGCATCTATGGCATTTTCAAGAAGCTCTTTTATTATAGAAGCAGGTCTGTCAATAACCTCACCCGCTGCAAT
>JBJFBR010000151.1:4763-12127 GCA_051888545.1 Oscillospiraceae bacterium | reverse complement strand
ATTAAGTAGGTATAAATATATGAAAGCAGATTTGAGAGCAGTGTAATTTTACAGGGTGGTAAAACTATGGATATTCAAAAGGGAGATATTCTTGTAATGAAAAAAAAGCACCCCTGCGGTGAAAACAAAATGCTTGTGCTCAGGTCGGGTATGGATTTCCGCCTGAGATGTGCAGGCTGTGGGCACGAATTTATGATACCCCGTTCCAAAGCAGAAAAAAATATAAAATCTGTTATCAAAGAGGCTGAATCATAGCATAGTCTGATTTTTGCATTGTGAGAGGTAATTTTTTTATATGAAGTAAAATCAGATTAAAGGAGTAAATATATATGTTTGAAAAATTAAGAACACTGGAAGACCGATTTAATGAAATCAATGAAAAGCTTATGCAGCCTGAAGTGGTCAACGACCGTGACCAGTATACAGAGCTTATGAAGGAATATAAAAACCTTGAGCCGATAGTTGAGAAAATCAAGGAATATAATGCCGCAAAACAGGCAAATGATGAGGCTGTGGAGCTCCTTGAAGCAGGGGGACTTGATAAGGAGCTCAAAGAAATGGCTCAGGAACAGCTTGAGGAAAGCAAAAAACAGCTGGATACACTCAGCGATGAGATTAAAATTCTCCTCCTGCCAAAGGATCCTAACGACTCTAAAAACGTTATCGTGGAAATACGGAGCGGTGCAGGGGGCGAGGAAGCCGCTTTGTTCGCTCACTCACTTTACAGAATGTATACCCTCTATGCCGCGCAGAAGAACTGGAAAGCAGAGGTTATGAATATTAATGAAACAGAACTGGGGGGATGCAAGGAAGTTGTGTTCTCCATTGAGGGGGAAGGAGCATATTCCCGTCTTAAATATGAAAGCGGAGTTCACCGTGTTCAGCGTGTGCCTGAAACTGAGTCACAGGGACGTGTTCACACCTCAACAGTAACCGTTGCGGTTCTGCCGGAGGCGGAAGAAGTGGAACTTGACCTTGATGAAGAAAAGGATTTGCGTATTGACGTTTTCCGCTCATCAGGTGCAGGCGGTCAGCATATCAACAAAACGTCATCAGCAATCCGTATTACCCATATACCAACAGGTATGGTGGTTGAATGTCAGGACGAGCGTTCACAGTATAAAAACAAGGACAAGGCTTTGCGGGTTCTCCGTTCAAGACTTCTGGATATGAAACAGGCTGAGCATGATAATAAAATTGCGTCAGAAAGACGTTCCCAGATTGGTTCAGGTGACCGCTCAGAGCGTATCAGAACTTATAACTATCCTGAAAGCAGAGTTTCCGACCACCGTATCGGTCTTACGCTCTATAAGCTTGACAGTATTCTTAACGGAAATCTTGATGAGGTCATTGACGCACTTGCAACAGCTGACCAGGCTGCAAAGCTGGCTAAGCAGGAAGAAGCATAAGTATGGACTACGATACAAAAATACTTGACAGCAGCGACAGCTCAGTACAGACTGCCGCTGAATATATAAAACAAGGTATGGTTGTGGGTATGCCTACCGAGACGGTCTACGGGCTTGCGGCAAACGCTTTTGATGAGAAAGCCGCCGAAAGAATTTTCAGGGCTAAGGGCAGACCTGCCGATAACCCGCTTATTGTGCATATCGCAAGCCTTGATATGCTTGAGGACATTGCAGAAGAAGTTCCGGAGCTTGCCGTAAAATGTGCCGAAAGGTTCTGGCCGGGACCTCTTACAATGATAATGCCCAAGTCGGATAAAATCCCCCCGGCAACAAGCGGCGGACTTGATACTGTGGGAATACGCTTCCCCTCTCATAAAACGGCTCAGAAACTTATAAAAATGAGCGGTCTGCCTCTTGCAGCACCCTCAGCAAATATTTCGGGAAGTCCTTCCCCCACCACCGCAATGCACGTTTTCAATGATATGGCAGGAAAAATCCCCTGCATTATTGACGGGGGAAACTGCTCTGTTGGTGTGGAGTCAACGGTCATATCCTTTGAAAATGACGCAATCCGTGTTCTCCGCCCCGGTTTTGTCTCACCGGAAGATTTAAGAGAAATCACCGGGAATATCATCATTGACAAGGGCGTTCTCCATATGCTTGAAGGCAATGCAAAGGCGGCATCTCCGGGAATGAAGTATAAGCATTACTCCCCGAAGGCTGATGTAACAATCATTGAGGGCAGCGATGAACAGTTCAGGGATTTTATCCGCAGTCATTCCGATGAAAATATATGGTGCATGACCTTTTCGGAGGATGACCTGAAAGGGATTGATGTGCGTCATATATCCTACGGCAAAACAGATGAGCAACAGGCAAGACTGTTGTTTGATACTCTCCGTGAGCTGGACAATCGTGGAGCAGAAAAGGTTTATGCAAGATGTCCCCATAAAACAGAAGTGGGGCTTGCAGTATACAACAGACTTTTGCGTGCGGCAGGATTTCAGGTGATTAAGCTTTGAAAAACTATCTGATTATCGGTCTTACGGGACAAAGTGGTGCAGGGAAAACCACCGTGAGCAAACACTTTGCAGAAAAGGGCTTTGCACTTATAAACTGTGATACTATATCAAGAAATGTTACCCGTAAAGGCAGCGAATGCTGTAAGGCATTGCAAAAATATTTTCCGGGCTGTTTTGACTGTGAACTTGAACTTGACAGACAGGCACTGGCAAAAATCGTATTCAGCAGTAAAGACAAGCTGGAGCTTCTGAACAATACTATTTTTCCCTTTATAATCAGGGATATAAATGCAGAAATTGAAAGACTTGCAGACAGCGGTGAAAAATATATAATGCTGGACGCACCTACCCTGTTTGAGTCGGGACTGAACAGACTATGCGATTGTATAGTAAGCTGTGTTGCAGATAAGCAAACACGCATAAAACGCATTGCAAAACGAGATAATATTCCCGATGAGCTTATTGAAAAACGTTTTGATTCACAGCTGTCAGAGGAGTTTTTCAGAACTCATTCTGACTATACAATAGAAAACAACAAAGATGAAAGCTTTGCACAAAAGCAATGTGAAGAAATTTCAAAGGAGATTAAACGAAAATTAAATGGCACAGACAAAAGCTAAAAAGAAAAAGAAAAAAATCAGGCTTTTTCCCATTGTTATGCTTTTAGTTATTGTTGGCTGTCTGAGTATTGCATATCATTTTGACACCATTACAAGAGAATTCAAGAAAATAAGTCCCAGCAGGTTCACTTATCCTGTAAAGTATGAGGAGCTTGTTTTCAGCAATGCAGAGGAATATGACATTGACCCTGCCTTTGTGTATGCAATTATCCACACAGAAAGCCACTTTGACCCCAATGCCACCTCAGAGGTGGGGGCAAGAGGATTAATGCAGCTTATGCCTGATGCGTACAACTGGGTAAAATATCGTCTGGACGATGATGAAAGCCAGTCTTTTGACGATATGTATACACCTGAGTATAATATACGCTACGGCACATATATGCTGAAATATCTCTATGACCGATACGGCAATTATCAGATAGCTGCGGCGGCATATCACGGGGGAATGGGAGCAGTAGACGGCTGGCTTGATGACAGAACAATCAGCAAGGAAAAATTCAAGGTTGAGGATATCCCCTCAGACGTGACTCAGAACTATGTGAACAAGGTAACAAAAGCATATTCAAAGTACAAGGAAGTGCTGAAAAATGACTGATAAGCAAATCACTTACCCCTTACATTTTTTACATTAAACTCTCGCACGCACAATGGAATAATAAATAAGCGACAATCACAGCCTGCATTGGGGCAGAAAGGACGATTAAAATGGAAAAGAAAAAAGAAAAAACACAGGCAGAAAAACTTACAGAAAAACTGCTTTCCCAGCCGAAAAACGGCGGACTTGTTTTAAGCGATGAAAAGCTTAAAAAGGCAGATAAATTTGCTGAGGGATATAAGTCATTCCTCAACTCTGCAAAGACAGAGCGTGAATTTACCGCAAAGGCTCAGGAGCTTGCCGAAAAGAACGGCTTTGAAAAATTTGTTTTGGGTAAGGAATATAAGGCAGGAGATAAGTTTTATTATAACAACAGAGGCAAGGCAGTAATTCTGGGAATTATGGGTACAAGACCATTGTCGGACGGCGTAAGAATTGCCGCCGCACATATCGACTCTCCCCGTCTTGACTTAAAACAGCACCCTCTTTATGAAGACCTGGAGCTTGCACTTTTCAAAACTCACTACTACGGCGGAATAAAAAAATATCAGTGGACAGCTATTCCTCTTTCACTTCACGGTGTAATTGTCAGAGCGGACGGCGAGACCGTTACGGTCAATATCGGCGAGGATAAGGACGACCCTGTTTTCTGCGTAACAGACCTGCTCCCCCACCTTGCAAATCAGCAGATGAAAAGAACTGCTCCCGAAATCGTCAAAGGCGAGGAGCTGAATATTCTTGTAGGTTCACGTCCTTTCAAAGACGATAAAATCTCCAATAAAGTCAAGCTCAATATTATGAAGATACTCAACGAAAAGTACGGCATTGTTGAGGACGATTTCATCTCAGCAGAGCTTGAGGCTGTGCCTCAGTTCAAAGCCTCTGACCTGGGCTTTGACAGAAGTATGATAGGAGCATACGGTCAGGACGACAAGGTTTGTGCATATCCTGCACTTCAGGCAATTATCAAGTGCAAAAATCCTGCATATACCTGCCTTACGGTGCTTACGGATAAGGAAGAAACAGGAAGTGACGGAAACACAGGTCTGAACAGCTCATATCTCCCGTATTTCATCAATAATCTTGCAAAGACACAGGGACTTGAAGGCTATAACGTAATGTCCGCCTCAGAATGTCTCTCAGCTGATGTTAATGCAGCCGTTGACCCCACATTCCCTGACGTTACCGAAATACGCAATGCCTCACAGCTCAATTACGGCGTAGTTGCCACTAAGTTTACAGGCTCAAGAGGAAAATCAGGTACTTCTGACGCATCAGCTGAATTTGTGGGCAAAGTCCGCAGACTGTTCGATAAAGAAGGTGTGCTCTGGCAGACAGGCGAGCTTGGAAAGGTTGATGAAGGCGGCGGCGGAACCGTTGCACAGTATATTGCAAATCTTGACATTGATGTTATAGATGTGGGCGTACCTGTTCTTTCAATGCACGCTCCTTTTGAAGTCACCTCAAAGATTGATGTATATATGGCATATAAGGCATTTTCAGTGTTCTTTGAAGACAAGGAATAATTGTTTTATTGATTAAAATTTAAGGGGCTGGTCAGAAAGGTGGCTGCCCCTTATTTATACAGCCTTTTAAGAAAGGAAGGATAAGATGACTGCACCTCTGGCTGACAGAATCCGTCCCCACAGCCTTGATGATGTTTACGGACAGTCACATATTCTGGGCAGGGACAAACCCCTGAGACGCATAATTGAAAGCGGAAAAATCCCCAATATGATTTTCTATGGCCCGTCAGGAGTGGGCAAAACCACTGTTGCACGGATAATCGCCGAAAATGCCAATATGACCTTACATAAGCTCAACGGCACTACTGCATCCATTGCCGATATAAAAAACATTGTTGAGGAAACGAATACTTTCAGCGGTATAAACGGAATTCTGCTCTATCTTGACGAAATACAGTACCTTAATAAAAAACAGCAGCAGACCTTGCTTGAATTCATCGAAAACGGAAGTATAACACTCATTGCCTCTACTACGGAAAATCCGTATTTTTATGTGTATAACGCTATAATAAGCCGTTCAACGGTTTTCGAGTTCAAACCCCTCACAGCTGAGGAGGTTCTCCCTGCCGTTAAGCGAGGCTTTAAGCTTATGTCTGAGGAATTGGGCATGAACATAAGAACTGAAAACGGCGTATGCGAATATATCGCAAGAGGCTGCGGAGGAGATGTGCGGAAATCCCTTAACACGGTGGAGCTTTGTATCCTCTCTGCCGGGCAAACGGATAATACCCTCACCGTTTCAATGGAAACAGCAAAAGAGCTTACCCAGCGGAGCAATATGAAATATGACCGTGACGGCGACCAGCATTACGACATACTTTCCGCTTTGCAGAAATCAATCAGAGGCTCTGACGAAAACGCTGCAATCCATTATGCCGCAAGGCTGATTGAGGCAGGAGATATAATCTCACTTTCAAGACGGCTGCTGGTTATAGCGTCAGAGGACGTGGGACTTGCCTACCCTCAGGCTATAACTATTGTAAAAGCCTGCGTGGACAGTGCAATGCAGCTTGGTCTGCCGGAAGCAAGAATTCCTTTGGCAGAGGCTGTTATACTTCTCGCCACAGCACCCAAATCAAACAGTGCTTATATGGCGGTGAATTCGGCGCTGGAGGATATTCACAAAGGTCTTGCACTTGACTTTCCCCGTAATCTCCAGAACAAGCATTTTGACGGTGATGATGTTGAAAACAAAGGTCAGCACTATTTGTATCCCCATGATTACCCCAACCATTGGGTACAGCAGCAGTATATGCCCGACAGCCTGAAAGGCAAAGAATACTATCAGTTCGGAGAAAACAAAAACGAACAGGCTGCAAAAAACTACTGGTCAAAAATCAAAAACAAACAGCAGAATAACTGAAAGAAGGATATTTATGACTAAGGGGGCAAAAAATAATATGTGGCTGATTTTTGCATTGCTTTCATCAGTTTTTGCTGCACTTACTTCAATACTGGCAAAGGTGGGTATTGAAAATATAAATTCCAATCTTGCCACTGCAATCCGTACTGTAGTGGTTGTAGCAATGGCATGGTTTATGGTCTTTCTTACCCACGCACAAGGGGGAATTGGCAGCATATCCACAAAAAGCTGGATTTTTCTTATACTTTCAGGTCTTGCCACAGGTGCGTCATGGCTGTGCTATTATAAAGCAATTCAACTGGGCGAGGTTTCAAAAGTCGTGCCCATTGATAAGCTCAGCGTGGTTATCACCCTGATATTTGCGTTTATATTTCTTCACGAACAGCTTACAATAAAATCAGTAATCGGATGTGTTCTTATAACAGCAGGAACTCTGCTTATGGTTATTTAATATGAAAAGAATTATTTTACTTGTTACGGCTTGCCTTTTGCTTTTTTCAGGCTGTAGTCTTGGTGAAAAGAGCGAAAAAAAAGAATTTTTTGCAATGGATACATATATGACTATGACCGCTTACGGAGATAATGCCGAAAAGGCGCTGGAACAGGCTGAGAAGCGGATCAATGAGCTGGACAAGGAACTTTCCACAGGGGACGAAAACAGCGAAATTTCAAAGCTCAATTCTTCCGGCAGGGGAACTCTTTCCGCTGATTGTGCTTATCTTATGGAAAAATCCCTGGAGCTGAATAAGTCCACAGACGGAGCATTCAATCCTGTGCTGTATCCCCTTACAAAAGCCTGGGGCTTTGCCGACAAGGAATATAACGT
>JBJFBR010000151.1:0-4663 GCA_051888545.1 Oscillospiraceae bacterium | reverse complement strand
TGAAATCGGTTACGGTAATAAGCAGTGACGGAACTCTGGCAGACGGTCTTTCCACCGCACTTTTTGTTATGGGACTTGACAAAGCAACAGAATATCACAAGGCACACAGTGAACAGTTTGACGCTGTATTTTATACCGATGACGGCAGAATTTATGTGACGGAAGGAATTGCAGAAGATTTTTCATCAGACTATAAATGGAGCATTGCGGAATGAAAAGTGAAACAAAACTGCGAAAATCAGATATAATTCTTTGCATAGCCATAGTTGTTGTATCCATAGGAATGTTAATAGCTTTTGCAGCTTTCGGCGGTGAAAAGGGAGAAACCGCCGTCATAACTGTGGGCAGCAAAAAATACGGGGAATATCCCCTTAATGAAGATAAGGAAATAAAAATATCCACCGACTCAGGATATAATGTTGTGCAAATCAGGAACGGCAAAGTCACAATGCTTGAGGCTGACTGTCCTGACAAATACTGCGTTAAGCAATCATCTGTATCAAAAACAGGCGAAAGCATTGTCTGCCTTCCTCACAGATTGGTTATTGAAATCAAATCGTCAAAAAACAGCGATATTGACGCTGTAACTTAGGGTGAAACTATGGTTAAACGTATTACTTCGGGCGGAATTTTAACCGCTCTGGCATTGATTTTCAGCTATGTGGAAGCTTTGATCCCGCTGAATTTCGGTATTCCCGGCATAAAGCTGGGACTTGCAAATCTTGTGGTTCTGGTGGGACTGTATTTTCTTGACTGGAAAGATGTCTGCATAATTTCATTTCTGCGGATTTCCCTTGCAGGATTGCTTTTTGGCAGCGGAATGTCACTTATATTCAGCCTTTCAGGTGGAATACTAAGCCTTGCAGCAATGATTTTCATAAAAAAATCCCGTATCTTTTCAGTTTACGGCGTAAGCGTGTGCGGCGGGGTAACTCATAATATCGGTCAGATTTGTGCGGCATTGGCTGTCACCCGGACAACCGTTGTACTGTTTTATCTGCCTGTTCTGATAATTGCAGGAGTTGTTACGGGATTTGTAATGGGATTTATTGCATCAAAGCTTTTCTGCATAAAAAAAATTCCCCAAAATTTTTAGTCTGTAATTAACAAAAAGTTACATTTTAAAAAAATATGGTTATATTGATACAATTATCTTGACAATTTTCTCAATTTAGTATATAATATTACTATGCATTATATATTTATAATTATTGAGCTATATTCCAATCAGTGAATTCACTGTAGTATGTGAATCAGTCTGTTGTATATTTGTATATTAATCTGGAAATATTCTCTTTTTATAAAATAATTATTGCTTTTTGTATCTTTACAATTTAATATCAGTAGGAAGTCTCCGGATTATTGCACCATAACCTTTTAAACCGAAGGTTTCCTAACTTTCAAGAAGGAGGAAAGCTATACAATGACTATTGGTATAGTAACTGCTGTCTTGTTGTGCGTAGCCGCATTTGTTGTCGGCGCTGTGATATGCGGATTTATAGCTTTTAAAATGGGTATAAATCATCGTAAAAAAATTGCTGAAGCCAGTATCGGTTCTGCCGAGCATGAGGCTGAAAGAATAGTTGCTGACGCTAAAAAGGAAGCTGACTCTGCAAAGCGTGAGGCTCTTGTTGAAGCTAAGGATGAGATCCATAAGCAAAGACAGGAAGCTGAAAAAGAGCTGAAAAACCGCAGAATTGAAGTAACAAGACAGGAAAGACGAATTAATCAGAAGGAAGAAACTCTCGACCGCAAAATGGACAACCTTGAAAAGAAAGACGAAACTCTTCAGAAAAAGCTGAAAAGTGCTGATGAAAAAATCGCCGAAGCTGAACAGCTGAAAAAATCACAGCTGGATATTCTGGAGAAAATTTCTGAATTTACCAAAGATCAGGCTAAAGAATATCTTCTCTCCAATCTGGATGAAGAGCTGGTACACGAAAAGGCTGTCAAAGTTGCAGGCTATGAGGCTCAGATCAAGGAAGAATGCGAAAGCAAAGCACGCCAGTACATATCTCTTGCAATATCAAGATGTGCTGCCGACCAGGTGTCTGAAACCGCTGTTTCAGTAGTATCTCTTCCTAATGATGAGATGAAAGGACGAATTATCGGACGTGAAGGACGAAATATCCGTACTATTGAAAATCTTACAGGGGTTGACCTCATAATTGATGATACACCTGAAACAATCACCCTTTCATGCTTTGACCAGGTAAGACGTGAGGTTGCACGAATTGCCCTTGAAAAACTCATTCAGGACGGAAGAATTCATCCTACACGCATTGAGGAAATGGTTGAAAAGGCTAAGCGTGAGGTTGAATATAAGATTAAACAGGAAGGTGAAAGAGCCGTTCTTGAAACTAATGTTCATGGTCTGCATCCTGAACTCATCAAGCTTCTCGGACGTCTTAAATTCAGAACAAGCTATCGTCAGAATGTGCTTGCTCACTCCATTGAAGTTGCTCAGCTTGCAGGAATGATGGCTGCAGAGCTTGGAGTTGATGTCAATCTAGCTAAGAGAGCCGGTCTTCTTCACGATATTGGTAAGGCTTTAAGCTATGAAATTGAAGGCTCACACGTTCAGATAGGTGTTGATGTCTGCAAGAAATATAAGGAAAGCCCTGAAGTTATTCATGCTATAGAAGCTCATCACGGTGATGTTGAAATCAAAACAGTTATAGCTGCTCTTGTTCAGGCTGCCGATGCTATTTCAGCTGCACGGCCTGCTGCAAGAAGTGAAAACTATGAGAACTATATCAAGCGTCTGCAAAAGCTTGAAGAGATTTGTAATGATTATGACGGAGTTGAAAAATCATTTGCAATTCAGGCAGGACGTGAAATAAGAATTATGGTTGAACCTGAAAAGATCAACGATGAAAAAATGATTCTCGTAGCAAGGGATATAGCCAAAAGAATTGAAGATGAAATGGACTATCCCGGACAAATCAAGGTTCATCTTATTCGTGAGAGCAGAGCTATTGAATATGCAAAATAAATTAAAGCGAACATTTTTGTTCGCTTTTTTTATGTCTGAAAAAATAAATTTTGTTCTGTAAAAAATGGTTTTCCTCGTAAAAATTCCCTATAATAAAACACTTTTTCACTCACATAATATTAAAGCAAACCCAATATTTTTTTAAAGGAGTGAAAAAAATGAAAGGTATTACAACAGATCAGGGCAGACAGACTCTTGAAAAATTCAAGATGGAAGCTGCAAACGAAGTAGGCGTTAATCTCAAAAAGGGATATAATGGTGACCTTACTGCCCGAGAAGTTGGCTCAGTTGGAGGCCAGATGGTAAAAAAAATGATAGATGCTTACAAGACTCAGGGAAATAACAACAATCAGTAATTATTCCCACCAAAAAATAATCGTCGGGCAATAGTCCGGCGATTTTCTTTTTATATAGCTTTTTTCATTTTGATAATTGCTTTTCTCACCTTGCCGAAAGGCTTGTAAAAATGCTGATAGTCCTTTGAAGATGTCCAGTGACCGCCCCAAAGCCAGCCATGAGCTTTAAAAATTTTGTAACATTCATCATTCTCGTCAATTTTATATGAAAAATCCTTGGTTCTGTCAGCATAAGGCTTGCCGTTTGCAGGCATAACCTTGCTGCCCACAATGTATGGGTTATATAAGGGATTTATATCCACTGCCCTGCCGTAACCGTGCATGGAAATGACATTGGTATCCTCCACCACACGATAGTTAAAACATGATGTGTTGTTGTCACCCATTGATTTCTCATCATCGGCATTGTACTTATCCACAAGGCAGATTTTTTCAATGGGATATTTTATGTGGTAAAGCTCTCTGAAAATCTGTAAAAGCTCCTTTGCAAGTTTTTTTGCACAAATCAGCTCGCCATTTTGTGTTTCGCCGGAAAAATCAATATACCTGACCTGCAGATATGAAAGGTCGGAAAGCCTGACATCTCTGTTGCTGTGGAATGATACACCGCTGATTTTTTGCACAATGTTTTCAGGCAGCGTTTCAGCAGAAAAACCCTCACAAAGCATAAATATATCCATACTGTTTCGTCCCTTCGTTATTCGCATTTCCACATAAACGCAGAATATGGCGGCAATTCGCTTCCGCCGCCGAAATCATGGCTCTCGCCGCTGATTAAATCAACAGCTCTGCCGTATCCTGCGTCAAAATGAGCAGTATATCTTTCTGCGTCTGCATTGATTGCCACAAAAACCCGCTCCCCTTCAAAATCACGCTGGATAATGCACTGCTTATTGGTAAGCACAGGAACGGTAATTGAACCGTAGCAAAGTGCTTTTGAGCTGCGGTGAGCCTTTGCAAGCTTTGCTATCCATTGGGTAAGCTCGTTGCATTCCGGCTTTTCAAAGCAAGCTCTCAGAGCAGGGTCGCCCTGACTTTTGTCCGCTTTTGCTCCCCACTCCGAACCGTAATATACGCAAGGGATTCCAGGCATACCGAACATTATGGCATATACCAACGGCAAATGCTTTTCATTGCTGAGAATTGACGCAATTCTTGATACATCGTGATTGTCTGCGAAAGAAAGCAGATGCATTCCACGGTATCTGCACCAGTTCTCCGGACCGAATTGATTTTTCAGCGAATGGCAGATCTCAAACATATTCATACTGTTAAAGCTTGAGTATAAACCCTTGTAACATTCATAATTTGT
>JBJFBR010000150.1:0-2207 GCA_051888545.1 Oscillospiraceae bacterium | reverse complement strand
GACTAATCTGACCTCGTGTTGACTTTTTAATAAAAATAGTATATAATAACTATTATTAATAAGTTTATTTTAAGGAGATTTTTTATATGGCTGTAAAATCAAATACTATTTCAAAAAGTGGATATGAACAATTAAAAGCTGAGCTTGAGCAATTAATTACTGTTCGCAGAAGCGAAGTCGCTGCAAAGCTTAAAGAAGCTCGTTCCTTCGGTGACTTATCCGAAAACGCAGAATATGATGAGGCAAAAAACGAACAGGCTATCCTTGAAGCAAGAATTGCTGAACTCCAATCTATCATTGACAATGCAAATGTTGTAGAAGACGATGATATTTCTGTAAATGAAATTGGTATTGGCTCTGTTATTAAAATCCGTGACATTGAACTTGATGAAGTTGAACAGCTTAAAATAGTAGGTTCATCAGAATCAGATCCTGACAACAATAAAATATCAGACGAATCACCTATTGGCAAAGCTGCCCTCAACAAAAAAGTAGGAGATATTTTTGAAGTTGAAGCACCTGTTGGTATTTTAAAATTTGAAGTACTTGAAATTTCAAAATAATTCGTACGAAAGGATTGTTAATTAATGAGTAAAAACCAGATTAATACTGAGGAAGAAGAAAAGGAACTTACTCAGGAAGATATTAATGAGCTTAGACAAATAAGAATTGATAAGCTTAACGATATGAAGGCAAACGGAAACGATCCATTTGCAATCACTAAATTTAATGTAACAGCACACAACAAGGATATTAAAGATAGATACGAACAGGTTGAATCATCAATTAAGGAAACTGTTGGTGATGACCAGGAACTTTTAAAACAAAAACTTGAAGAAAACCGTGAAACTGTCAGAATTGCCGGCAGAATGATGTCAAGACGTGATATGGGCAAAGCGAATTTCATCGACGTTCGCGACAAGTCCGACAGAATACAGATATATGTCAGAACCAACGATGTCGGCGATGATGTATTCAAGGACTTCAAAAAATGGGATATTGGCGATATTGTCGGCGTTGAAGGATATGTTTTCAGAACCCGCAGAGGAGAAATTTCAATTCACGCTCAAAAGATTGTAATGCTTTCCAAGTCGCTCCTTCCATTGCCTGAAAAATGGCACGGACTTAAAGACCAGGACACAAGATACCGTCAAAGATATGTTGACCTCATCTGCAATCCTGATGTTATGGACACATTCACAAAGCGTTCAAAAATCATCAAGTCAATCAGAAGCTTCCTTGACAAGCGTGATTTCATGGAAGTTGAAACACCGATGCTTGTATCAAATGCAGGCGGTGCTTCTGCAAGACCTTTTGAAACCCATTACAATGCTTTAAACGAAGATGTAAAGCTCAGAATTTCTCTGGAGCTTTACCTGAAGCGTTTAATTGTAGGAGGCCTTGAAAGAGTATATGAAATAGGAAGAGTTTTCAGAAACGAAGGTGTTGACGCAAGACACAATCCTGAATTCACTCTTATGGAACTTTATCAGGCTTATACAGATTATTATGGTATGATGGAGCTTACTGAAAGTATGTTCAGATATGTAGCACAGGAAGTCTGCGGCACAACTGTTATACCATATGGCGACAGAGAAATTGACCTTAGTGCACCATTCAAACGCATTACAATGATTGATGCAGTTAAGGAATACTCAGGAATTGATTTCAACGAGATTGAAACTCTCGAACAAGCACGAGAAGTTGCAGACAAATATCACATTGCATATGAGGACCGCCACAAGAAAGGTGATATTCTAAATTTATTCTTTGACGAATTTGTAGAAGAACATTTAATTCAGCCAACATTTGTAATGGATCATCCTATTGAGATTTCACCGCTTACCAAAAAGAAGCCTGACGATCCTAATTATGTAGAAAGATTTGAGCTTTACATAAACGGTTGGGAAATGTGCAACGCTTATTCAGAGCTCAATGATCCAATTGATCAGCTTGAAAGATTTAAAGCTCAGGAAGAACTGCTTAAACAGGGTGATGAAGAAGCAAACAGAATAGATGAAGACTTTATGAGAGCTTTGGAAATTGGTATGCCGCCAACAGGTGGTATCGGTTACGGTATTGACCGTCTGGTTATGCTTTTAACTAACAGCGCATCTATAAGAGATGTTCTGTTGTTCCCGACAATGAAACCCCTCGACAAGTAAAAGTCGAAAAAACCCAGTGTTTATGCGGGTTTCGGGACTTTC
>JBJFBR010000149.1:0-2216 GCA_051888545.1 Oscillospiraceae bacterium | reverse complement strand
CTGGGAAGTCTGAAAAACCGGGATTCAGGCTTTGGAATATTCTCCACAACATCAACTGTCAAAGTAGAATCGCTGACGGAAATTCCTGCCCATGATATTTCGTTAACTTTTTGCTTTAGTTCACGCTCGAGATATGCAAACTTAAGATCGGGAATATAACTTAACGTTCCTACATTATTTTCATCAAGCACAGCCATTATTGAATTTTTTGCAGACTGATTATCAGTAAGGATATTGATCCTGAACACAAAATTACCGGAAATCATACAAAACAGAAAAGCAAATATTCCGCCGGCAATAATGCCTTTATGATTCAGCAAACGTTTTAAAAATACCAATATGCCTTTTTCACTTAAAATTTCATATGAATATCCAAAATTGGTACAAAGCTCTTCACATACTTTTTTATATTCCACAGGTATTTCAAAATACAACACGTCTTTTATTTCAACAATATTTCTGCAAGGCAAGGCAAGGTTTAACATTTCTTTATAAAAACGGCTATAACTATCACCAATGACTTTAAATTTTATACTGCTGAATTTCATAATTACACCTTGATTCTTTTTGGCATTATATTTACTGTAGCAATTGTTCCCAACACTTCCACGGATTTCAGATTATAATTATTCATGGTCAAATTATTGCCCCAGATTTCGATTTCATATTTTGTTGTGGCTATTTTTGCACAGATTTCGTTACATTCAATTACCTGCTTACAATCTTCAACCAACACAGACGCATTATCGACTATTGTGACTATTGAACTGATACTGAGATTTTCTTTTAGATTTGCCATATTATTATTATGCCTGAGCATATCCTCTCTTTCACAAATATTTTCCCTATATTATATTAACAAATCTTCTATCATATACTTATTTCAGAGGTGACAATTAAAATGACCAGAAAAATATTTTCAAACATATACCTATGCTTTTGCACAGCAATTATCATTTTCATTTGCATTATGCTTATAAGCAGACAAGACTTTATAAGTCAGGCAATAATTTCTGCTACAAAAAGATGCTTAAACGTAATTATACCGTCATTATTTGCTTTTATTGCCATATCTTCTATACTGATTAACAGCAATCTGATTATGTACCTTGCAAAGCCATTCAACTTTATTTCTAAAGCATTATTTGGCTTTTCGGGAGAAATATTCATAACTATGCTTATAAGCAATGTTTCGGGTTTTCCCATTGGAGCAAGCCTGCTGACAAAGATGCTTGAAAACAAGCAAATCTCAAAGAAATCAGCTGAAATACTATGTTGTTTCTGTTACGGAGGAGGCCCTGCCTTCTTCAGCGGTGCAATTGGGTTAACTGTATTCAACAGCACTAGAATCGGTATGATAATTTTTTTATCCTGTCTTACAAGCAACATAATTCTTGCATTAATTCTCGGCAGAATATACAAACCAGACTTTCAGGCAAGTAATCCAGAAGTATATTTAAACTCAGAATGCGTTATACAATCGGTTTTGTCCGCCGGAAAAGCAATGTTCACGATATGCGTTACAATAGTATTCTTTTCTGCAATAATTGCAATTATTGAGTCTATGGGTATTTTAGGAATGCTGCCGGAAAAAATTGAACCAATCATAAAAGGAATTCTTGAAATATCAAACTTATCTGACATATCAATAAAAAGCAGGAGCATTATACCTATCGTTACAGCAATATGTTCTTTTGGCGGAATATGCGTTTTATTGCAGATAAAAGCTATAGTCAAAGACAAATTTTCCTTAAAATACTTTTTAATCGCAAGAACATTCGCTATGATAATTGCCTACGGGATATCTTTTCTGCTGGTCAGAAAATTTTTGCCAAAAGAAGTATTTGCATCAGCACATTATACCAAAGCTATTATAGATACGGACAATATTATTCCGTCAGTATGCTTAATGTGCATGATTTTTATAATATTTATGGGAAACAAAAAAATGCCTGAAAAATCCAAAGGCAAAATTTGTTGATTTTTTCACAATATAGTGGTATAATATTATGGATAAAATTAATAATGATTGGATTTGAATATGAAAAAAGTTGAGATTTTTACTGACGGTGCCTGTTCAGGCAATCCGGGGCCGGGAGGCTATGGTGTGATTTTAAAATATAACGGTCACACAAAAGAACTTTCAGGAGGAAGTGCCGAGACCACCAACAACAGAATGGAGCTTACTGCGGTTATTACTGCTCTGAATGCTCTTA
>JBJFBR010000148.1:0-2218 GCA_051888545.1 Oscillospiraceae bacterium | reverse complement strand
AACCTGACAAAAAGAATTTCAGAAAGTGCGTAAAGAATCTTTTGAAGTTGGATAATTGTGAGATATTCAATTCTGCAGTCTGTGATAAAGAACAGGTAAGCATATTCAGCGGAAATGCAGGACGCCAGGGACAGTTCTCGGATAAGGGAAATGCAGTGTATTGCCGAAGTGTTGATTCTGTTCTGAAAGGAAGACCCTGTACTTATATAAAATATGATGTGGAGGGTACTGAAAATGCTGCAATTATGGGCAGCAAAAAAACTATAGAAAGCTTTAGCCCGAAGCTTTGTGTTGCTTTGTATCACAGAGCATATGATATTATAGACCTGCCTTTACAGATATTAAAAATAAATCCTGAATACAAAATATATATGCGGCAGTATAGATACTATCCTGCATGGGAGACAAATTTGTTTTGCATTTAGTGAAATTGACCAAAGTGTGATGTTACATGGCACGCTGTATTATCAATATAGTAGAATTCTTAATATTCATATTGACATTGTAGGAATTAAGTAGTATCATGTAATTACAGTAAAAAATTAATTGACAGGAAAGGAAGATTTCTATGGCAAATGTTTATAATAATATCTCTGAACTGGTTGGAAAGACTCCAATTATCAGAGTAAACAACTTAAGTAAAAAGCTTGGGGTTGAAGGCGTTGACATTCTTGCAAAGCTGGAGTATTTCAATCCGGCAGGAAGTGTGAAGGACAGAGTTGCAAAGAGCATGATCGAAGATGCTGAAAAGAAAGGAATTCTTAAACCGGGGGCTACAATCATAGAACCGACATCAGGCAACACAGGTATCGGTCTTGCGTCAATCGGCATTTCAAAAGGCTATAAGGTTATATTGACTATGCCTGAAACAATGAGTGTTGAAAGAAGAAATCTTTTGAAAGCATACGGTGCCGAAATTGTTCTTACAGACGGCTCTAAGGGTATGAAGGGTGCTATAGCCAAAGCAGATGAGCTGAATGAAGAAATCAAGGATTCGGTTATCCTGGGACAGTTTGTAAACCCGGCAAATCCTGCAGTTCATTTTGCAGCAACAGGCCCTGAAATCTGGGAAGATACTGACGGTAAGGTTGATTACTTTATTGCAGGTGTCGGTACAGGCGGAACTGTAACAGGTGTTGGTAAATATCTTAAATCAAAAAATCCTGATGTAAAGGTTATAGCTGTTGAACCTGAAACTTCACCCGTACTTTCCAAAGGTGTCGGCGGACCTCATAAAATTCAGGGTATCGGTGCAGGATTTGTACCCGATGTTCTGGATACAAAAGTATATGACGAAGTTTTGCCTGTATCAAACGAAGACGCTTTTGCAACCGGCAACGCTGTTGCAAAGACAGAGGGATTTCTTGTAGGTATTTCTTCCGGCGCAGCTTTGTATGCAGCATTGGAAATTGCAAAAAGACCTGAGGCTAAGGGCAAGACAATCGTAGCATTGCTTCCTGATACCGGAGAAAGATATCTTTCAACTGCTTTATATTCTGATTAATTTGAAATTTGCTATTGACAAAAGTAAAAAATGGTGTTAAACTAATTTTAAGTTAATATATTATCACGATGAGCAGGGAAGCTGTTTTTCGGATAACTTTTACAGAGAGTTAATGCCATTGGCTGAAAGCATTTTCAAGGTTAGAAAAATCAGATACCACCCTGTGAGTATGCCTAATAAGCATCGGTTTGTCACCGTTATATGACCTTTGAGATACACTTTTGTATGAATTTGGGTGGAACCACGATTATATCGTCCCATGAGGAATTATTCTTCATGGGACTTTTTGTTTTTGGAGATATATTATGAGAAAAGCTTTTTCGATTATATTTTGTATATTGGAATATATCGTTATGATTATTTCGGCATTCGTAACTTACAAGGCTTATATGGGAAATATACAATTTGATTTGGGAGTTCTGATAGTTGTACCGCTGATGATTATGTCCTATTGGTTTTCAACTTTTTTTCATCAGCTTGCCACGGTAAATGCTGATGACGGAACAACAAAAAATCTGGTTAATCCTGTATTGAAACGGATACTTTTGTGGGTATCAAATATTTTTACTGTATTGATTATTCTGTCATGGGTGTATATTGCACTGTGGCAGTTGGATTATATAAAATGGCATATTTAAGAAAAACTTGAAAGGATGGTTATAGAAATGATTAAACTGACATTAAAGGACGGCAGCATTCGTGAAATTGAAAATG
>JBJFBR010000147.1:0-2221 GCA_051888545.1 Oscillospiraceae bacterium | reverse complement strand
TTGAGAAAAATCGGTGCAAGTTCCAAGAGCCTTTCACAGGCGCTGTTCAGACAAATCGCAATTTATTTTGCACTGCCTCTTGCAGTTGCGGTCTGCCATTCCATAGTCGGAATCAAAGCAATCACTCCTATGATTGAGCTGTTGGGTGATTTTAATATATTTATGCCCGCATTGGCAACAGCAGGCATTATAGTTATAATTTACGGCGGTTATTTTGCTGCAACATATTTAGGCTCTAAAAGCATTATAAGAAAATAAACAAAACGGCTGTGCTATAAAACGTACAGCCGTCATGCTGTATAATGAATTTTATGTGAAAGCAGAATAAAATGCTATAAAGTATTTCAAATACAGTTATATGAACTCCTGTACTGTTTGTGAAACAAAATACCTACAGAAAGCTGATTTCTGTAGGTATTAATATTATGTTTAATAAATATAAATAATTTGACTGCATATTTTAGCATAAAATATTGAGCTTAATCAGTTGCTTTCTGATGTTCCTTCAAAAATTACTCGTATATATTTAACAGTTTTGTCAGCAGTCTTTAAAGTATATACATCAACAAGCCGGTCAGTTGACTTGGCCGGTGTAGAAGTAGCAAACATGTAATAAGTACCGTCAGGTGCTGAATATGATGTACTATTTACTAAGTAGTACTTATATGCATCTGAAATTTCTTCTGTATGTACCAACTCGCCGTTTATATATCTTTCATATGTTACAGGAGCAGTCAGATTATTAATTTCTGAGGTGGTTATATTTAAGAATGAACGATATTTTGATTGATTTTTAGCTTTCTGTACTTTTATTTTGTCACTTGTATAAATAATTTCTTCTTCAGTTTCAGAAGACGAATCACTATTGCTTGATGAGTCAATTTCAGATGAGCTGTCTGCTGCACTTGACGATTCTTCCTCAGATGATGAATCTGTATCGGAAGAGCTTTCAATAACCTCAAGCTTTGGAATTGCTGTAATATCAGCTTTTTCTCCGCATAAAGTACAGTGATGTGATTTTGAACCTTCTTCTGTTTCTGTTGCTTCTTTGTCTATAGTCCATTCGGTTGAATATGTATGTCCGGCTGCAGGGATTGTTTCTGTTTCGATATTACCGCATAATGAGCATTTTCTTTCCTTGATACCATCTTCGGTACAGGTAGCTGGTTTTGTTATTGACCAGTCTCCATATGTATGTTCATGAATATCAACACTTTTATTATTGCTGATTTCACTCGGGCTCTGGTTTAAAGAATAATACAAAGTGTAGTCTTTATCAACAAAAGAGCCAAAAATATATCCAAGTGTTTTTTCAGTATCATCAAGCGTATATACTGTTTTTTCGGACATAGTATCCAGATCTAAAGCTATAACGGACTGAGGTGTGGAATAATATAAATTGTTTCCTATTCCGCTTAAACCGGAGAAATTTCCAACCCAATAAGAATTTGTTGAATTCCATACATACCATATGTCATTCAGAGTTTTTATGGTTTTAACTTCTGCTAATCCGTCGTTGGAAGCGGTATATTGCTTTATTTTATTACTGTCCTTTCCATACCAGTATCCGTTGTAATATACAAGGGAAGTGGTTATACTATTATACAGATCATCAAACATTGTACCGTCAATGTCCGATTCTTTAAGATCGCCGGTAAATTTATAGTCACTTGCCTGGTGACCGCTGTTGGTACTATCCTGCTGAAAATATGACTCACTCTTTAAAAAGTAATTATGATTTGCTCTGCCCAAACGATCGTAAATCGGGTCATCCCATGTTACGTCAACATAATACCAATGGGAATCTACTTTAACTGCATTCCAGGCATGGTTTAAGGTGCTGCTTGTAACCATTTCACACGGGACATTCAGTCGGTTCATTAGATCCTTAAATGCTAAAGAATATCCCTGACATACTGCTGTTTTATCAACTATAGCACTATAAGCACTGTAATGACTATATGTTAAATCATATTCACAGTGGGTTGTAAGGTAATCGTGGATATACAGCACTTTTTCAAAATCCGACCAGTCATTGTTAACCATGGATAAAATATCTGATACAGTTTCAGTGTATATATCGGTTGAAGATGTATCAGCACTAGCATAAATAGATTGAATGCCTGCAATACAGTCTAAGTTTTGTATAGGAGGTGCTGTAGTACCAAGCACCGTAATAGCTGCCAGAGAAGTGGCTAATAACTTTTTCATATTTAACCCT
>JBJFBR010000146.1:0-2225 GCA_051888545.1 Oscillospiraceae bacterium | reverse complement strand
AAAGGCTTCTTTGCCCGTGCATTTCCGCCCCAGAGAATGAAAGCTATGGGCTTGTCACGTTGGTTGAGCTTTTCAATAACTGCATCGGTAAGCTTTTCCCAGCCTTTGCCTTTGTGGCTGTTGGCCTGACCTCTGCGTACTGTAAGCACAGTGTTCATCAGCAGCACGCCTTGCTTTGTCCATGGTGTAAACTCTCCTGATGAAGGCGGTTCAAGCCCTAAGTCGCTTTTCATTTCTTTGAAAATATTCTGCAGTGACGGCGGCGGCTTTACACCTTTTTTTACAGAAAAGCATAAGCCATGAGCCTGTCCCGGTTCGTGATATGGGTCCTGACCTAAAATTACTGCACGAACATCTTCATATGCAGTATATTTCAGCGAATTAAAAATATCATACATATCAGGATAAATTGTGTAATGGGAATATTCATATTTCAAGAATTCCCGCAGTTTGAGATAATAGTCTTTTTTGAATTCATCAGCTAGAATGGAGTCCCAGCTGTTGCCTATGTGTACCATATCAATATAATGCGTAAAGTGCTGAACCAATTACAATTCCAAGTACCATAACTGCAACTATGGCAAGCACAATAATTCTCATAATCAAGGGTTTTTTATCGTTCATTCAATAGCCTTCTTTCTGTTTTTATTATCTCAAACAATTATATTTTAACATATAACTCGGTAAAAATCAACCTGTGTAATATGCTAGTTGTGCATAACAGTGAGCTGATGATCCAGTTCTGCTTTGTTTACCTGCTTTGCAAGGTCAGATTTTTTCAGAATGATTTCTATGGGTTCGCTGCCGTGAATATCAAACCAGTTATCAGAAAATACAGCATCATTGTCTTTTAGGTCAATGCAGACTGATTTTGCATAGTATTTTGCTGAAAAAGATATTGCAAATCTGTCGTCATATTCTTTTATCCGGTATGTGATTTGCGGCTCAAGGAAGGTGAATTCCTTTGGACGTACAAACAGAGTTGTGCTTTTGCTTATAATTTTTTCATCGCTGATAAGCTTGTATTCAAGATATTTTTCACGCTTATCCGCAGTAGTTTTCAAATGCTTTGAAATATCAATCTGCTCAATATCTGCTGCTGAAAGGGCAGGGCATTTTGCTGAAATTACACCCCTTTCTAAAATTTCAGCTTTGTTGTTCCTTAACGTCCAGACTATTTCTCCGTCAAAATCCTCCATTGTTTCGTTGGAAATGTTAAAAATAGGTCTCAGCGGATCTTTGTCTTCAACCGAAAGCAAAACCGGAGCGTAAAATCTTGCGGCATAGTAGTGCAGACCTTTCCATCTGCCGTAAAAGTCAATACTTGACCAGGAAATAATAGGATTGGAATCGTTTATCTGCCAGTATGCCGAACCCATACATCTTCCTCTTGAGCGGCGCATATGCTCAACATTTGAGCGAATGCAGTCCGCCTGAACCAGCTGTGAAGAATAAACCAGCTGTTCAAAAGTATAAGGATATCTTACCATTTGTGCAAGATAGAACATTACCTTTTCGTTTCCTTCAACGCATTTCTGATGTGCCTGCATAACGGGAGACATCAGGTCGAAATCGCCCTTGCTTTCATCAGCAAAAGTTGATATAGTTTTAACAGACGGCAGTGATTCAAAGCCGTATTCAGAGCAGAATCTGTAGTGCGTCTGACGAAAATCATCAATAGGCTTGAAATTATGCCAGACATCCCAATAGTGCATATCTCCTGCATGATTGGAGGAAGAATCTTTCATTCCGCCTCCTGATGACGGAGATGATGGCCAATAAAATGTTTCAGGAGAATACTCTTTTATAAGTGAAGGTATCATATCTTCAAATAGTTTGAAGTAGTCGCTTTTTGCCTGTTCATCTTCGGGAAGTCCCCAGTATTCCCATGCAGATTCTATTTCGTTGTTACCGCACCAGAGTCCTAATGACGGGTGGTTTCTCAGACGGATAATGTTATCCTTGATTTCTTCTTTTACTGTGGCTGCAAATTCATCAGTCATAAGATATGCTGAGCAGGCAAACATAAAGTCCTGCCATACAATCAGACCATACTCATCGCAGAAGTCATAGAAATAATCATCGGGATAATAACCTCCGCCCCAGACACGGATAAAATTGAAATTAGCTTTTATGCATTGATGGAGCAAATCATATGTTCTTTCTTTTGAGCATCGGGTAACAATCTGATCTTCGGGAATATAGTTTCCGCCCATGGCAAAAAT
>JBJFBR010000145.1:0-2238 GCA_051888545.1 Oscillospiraceae bacterium | reverse complement strand
CTCTCAGCTCTGCAAAACTGCAAATCATAGCTATGCCTCCCGTAAACATAATATCGCTATATTTTATGATTTGATTTTGCCTATAATACCACAATTCAATGGAAACCAAACTATAAATTTTTATAAAAAGGACGGTCATTTTAAATTGACCGTCCTTGACATCCCGTTTGCAGTATTTGAAAAATGTAGGGGCTGGCGCCCTCGACAGCCCGAAATTATATAGGTAAAATCAAGCCGGCGTTGCGGCACAGGAATAATGCTGCAGACATATTACCCCGTATCAGCCTGTACAGCTAGGACTAGCCGGCAGGCCAGGTAAATTCTCTTCCGGCAAGAAGATGAAAATGTATGTGGAATACGCTTTGTCCTGCTGATTCACCGCAGTTGGAAACAACACGGAAACCGTCTTTCAGATCCAAATCCTTTGCAAGCTTGGCAATAACCTCGTAAATATGAGCAATAACTGCCGAATTGCTCTCATTAATATCCGAAAGCTTGGAAATGTGTTCTTTCGGAATGCAAAGATAATGTATTGGCGCTGTCGGCTCAATATCCTCAAAAACATATACCAGATCGTCTTCGTAAATCTTCTTTGAAGGTATTTCACCCTTTACAATTTTGCAGAAAATACAATCGTCCATTTTTATCCTCCTTGCTATTATATAAAACTTCCTACGATTTCGTTTACCTTGTCCAGAGCCTCGTCAATCTTGAATCTGTCGCCAACCCCAGCCATTGCTGAATCAGGACGTCCGCCGCCCTTTCCGCCGGTGATTGCTGCAACTTCCTTGACTATCTTGCCTGCATGTGCACCCTTTGCCACAGCGTCTTTTCCTGCAACAACCAGAATGTTGGCTTTTTCACCGTTCACGCCTGCAATTACTGCAACGCAGTCGCTTTCTTTGGACTTCACCATATCGCCGATTTTTCTGAGCATATCAGTCTTCATATTTGTGAGCATAGCGCTGACAACCTTGACTCCGTTAATTATTGTCGGATTTTCAAAAAGGCTCTTGGTTTTCAGTGAAGAAATCTCACTCTGCAAAGCGTCCTTTTCCTTTTCAAGCTGTTTGATTTCATCAACAACATTTACGCACTTTTCTGCAAGCTCCATTGGATTGGCAATCTTCAGTATCTCTGCAGCTTTTCTTGCATTGTCCATAGCTTTTCTAAGGAATTTCAGTACTCCTGTGCCAGTCACAGCCTCAATTCTTCTGACGCCTGATGCAACAGAGTTTTCAGAAAGAATATAGAAAAGTCCGATTTCAGATGTGTTTTTAACGTGAGTACCGCCGCAGAATTCCATTGATGCCTGAACTTCATCATCGCTCATATCAACTACACGAACAGTATCACCGTATTTTTCTCCGAATAAAGCCATAGCACCAAGCTTTTTAGCTTCTTCAATAGGAAGCACCTTTGTTTTTATTGGAAGAGCATCAAAGATATAGTCATTTACAAGACGCTGAACTTTAAGCTTTTCTTCTTCTGTCATAGCCTCAAAGTGAGAGAAGTCAAATCTCAGCCTGTCATCTGAAACAAGCTGTCCTGCCTGATGAACGTGTTCACCCAATACCTTTCTCAAAGCTGCCTGCAAAAGATGTGCACAGGAGTGATTTCTCATTACATTGTTTCTGTATATCTTGTCAACCTTGAAGTGGGCAGCCTGTCCCACAGAAATTGCACCCTCAGTAACCTTGACCTTGTGTGCAAACTTTCCTGCAACAGCCTTCTGAACGTCAATAACCTGACATTTACCGCTTTCAGTTACAATTTCACCAATGTCGGCAACCTGTCCGCCGCTTTCAGCATAGAATGGTGTCCTGCTTGAAACAATATAAACCTCTTCACCGCAGCCTGCATTTTCAATAAGCTGGTCATCAGTAGCAATAAATGAGATTTCGCTGTCGCATTCAAGAGTATCATAACCTACAAATTCGGTGTGGAAATCCCTGCTTATCTGATGAAATACTGTTTCGTCAGCGCCCATATATTTTGAACCGCCTCTTGCTTTTCTTGCCATTTCACGCTGAGTTTCCATAGCTTTTTCAAAGCCTTCTTCATCAGCTTCCAAGCCGTTTTCTTCAAGTATTTCTCTTGTAAGATCTATCGGGAAACCGTATGTGTCGGAAAGCTTAAAGCAAGCCTCACCGTCAAGAACTTTTTCGCCCTTTGCCTTCATTTCAGCAATATAATCATCAAGGATTTTCATTCCTCTGTCAATAGTCTTGTTGAAGT
>JBJFBR010000144.1:0-2239 GCA_051888545.1 Oscillospiraceae bacterium | reverse complement strand
GTGGTGCTTTGTCAGGTGATTCTTAATTCTGCAATATTGTATTATTGCTATCAGAATAAGAATTTCCCGTTTATGACCGGCAGTGAATGGACTGCATTTGGTATATGGATGACGCCAAGACTTATAAAAAATGCCATAATGCTCCCTGTGGAAGCCGCATTGTCGGTTATAATCCTTCCTATAGCTAAAAAGGCATATGATAAGGTCTTTGGTAAAAAACAGCTCGCAAGTGCATAAAAAATTGCCTCTGTAATGCAGGGGCTTTTTATATGCGTGTTGTTGACAAAGATTATGTGTGTATGGTATAATTATAATGTAAGTTTTTATAAATATAGGGCGGAAATTGAAGGTTGGGTTAATGAATATACGAAATGAATGTGTAAATTTGCTTTATGAAATATATCCATATAGCAGAAAGGTCATTATAGATGTTTTTGAAAAATTCAAAATGGATTTTACAAAAACTCAGCAGTTGATTATTATGGTGTTGGCTGAACATGAAACTTTGTCAATGTCACAGCTTGCTGAAAAAATCAGTACTTCCAATGAGCAGGCAACCCGTGCGGTGGCTCAGCTTGTGGAGAATGGATATGTTGTACGCAAACAAAATAAGAATAACCGCAGAATAGTCAATATATCCTTGACAGAACTTGCATTGAAACAGGTTGAATTGCTAAAACAGGAAATTATCGACAATTTGTTTGAAACGCTTGATCTGGTCTCAGATGAGGAAATGCAGGAGTTTTATAATGCCTTGAATTGCATTTCAAAAGTGTTTAAAAAGATAAAATAGATATAAAGTATAAGTGGTATAATAGGGGAAAACAGCAAATATCTTATTTGGGAAAGGATTTATACATATGAGAGGAATTTATAATTCGGTAACGGATATCAGACGAAAGGTGTTTACGGAGGTGGCAAGACTTGCATATGAAGGCGGAGATTATTCAGCCAAAATATGCGAACTGCCATATAAAATTGTGCCTGGAAAGGTAGCAGTTTACCGTGAATCAATCTTTCTTGAAAGAGCTATAGTTGAGGAAAGACTTCGTCTTGCTATCGGACTTCCCCTTCGTCCTATTGATGAGCATAAGGCTGTATCTGAAGGCATAGAGGAAACTGCCATAGCTGAAAAGTATTATGATCCGCCGCTGGTTAATATTATTAAGTTCGCCTGCAATGGATGTCCTGAAACTCATTATCATGTAACTGACTGCTGTCAGGGCTGTCTTGCTCATCCTTGTAAAGAGGTTTGTCCTCGGGGAGCTATTGAAATCAAGCACGGCAAGTCGGTTATCGACCAGTCTAAATGTATTAAGTGCGGCAGATGTCAAAGCGTTTGCCCTTATAATGCAATTAATAAAATGGAACGTCCTTGTGCAGCTGCCTGCGGTATGGACGCTATTGAAACAGATGAAAACGGAAAGGCGCAGATTAATTATGATAAGTGTGTTTCCTGCGGAATGTGCCTTGTTAATTGCCCCTTCGGCGCTATTGTTGATAAGGGACAGATCTTCCAGCTTATACATGCCATGAAAAAAGGCAAAAAGGTTATTGCCATTGTAGCACCTGCATTTCTCGGTCAGTTTGGTCCCAAGGCTACCCCTGAAAAGCTTACAGCTGCTATGAAAAAACTGGGCTTTGAAAGCGTTGTAGAGGTTGCCATCGGTGCAGATTTGTGTGCTATTGAAGAGGCTAAGGACTTTCTGCGTGAAGTCCCTGAACATCAGCCGTTTATGGCAACATCATGCTGCCCGTCATGGTCGGTAATGGCTAAAAAGCTATTCCCTGAGCTTGCAGATAATATTTCAATGGCTATGACGCCAATGGTGCTTACTGCAAGATTGGTCAAGAAGGATAATCCTGATGCCTGCATTGCATTTATAGGACCATGTGCTGCTAAAAAGCTTGAGGCAAGCAGACGTTCCATAAGAAGTGATGTTGACTTTGTACTCACCTTTGAAGAGCTTATGGGAATGTTTGAGGCTAAAGGAGTCAAGTTTGAGGATATTTCCGACGAAGATAAGGTCGAGCTTAATGAAGGCTCAGGAGACGGCAGAGGCTTTGCTGTTTCCGGCGGTGTAGCAAAGGCAGTAGCTGATGTTATAAAGAAAATTGACCCTGAACGTGAGGTAAAGGTGGCGTCTGCCAACGGACTTCGTGACTGCAAAAAACTTCTGCAAATGGCCAAGGCAGGAAAGTATGACGGTTATCTGCTTGAAGGTATGGGCTGTCCCGG
>JBJFBR010000143.1:0-2253 GCA_051888545.1 Oscillospiraceae bacterium | reverse complement strand
GGAGGAATGGGTTTTTAAAAATTACAAAAAATGCTGCTGAAAAATGTAAAAAAGCCGATTTTCAAAACCATATAGTTATGCAAGGAATATAAGAAACACAATTAACATTAAGGAGGAATTTTATATGAAAAACACAAGAATCAAAACCGCTTTTAAGTTCGTATTACCGTTTATTTTAATTTTAGTTGTATTATTTACAGGACACTGTTGTGAAACCTCAGGAGCAATAATTGAATCGAATAGTATAGGACGAATCTCAAATTTCCGTGCAGTATTAGACAAAAATAACAATGCTAAATTAACCTGGAAGGGTAATAAATCAGAAGGCTATATTGTTTATAAATTTCAAAACAAAAAATGGACAAGACTTGCAAAATTTAAAAAGAACACCAGCTATTCCATACCCTATAATAAGATTTACGGTGTAACCAAATTTGCAGTAAGAGGATATAATACCAGAAAGAAAAAAGAAGTAATAAATCCTAAGTTTGAAACAACTAATCTCACATTAAATAAAGTTGAAGGAATTAAAACAAATCAATCATATAACAAAGTAAGACTGGAATGGAAAAAATCGCCCTATTATGACGCCTATACTGTATATATGAAACAAGCACAAGACTCTTCCTACAAAAAAGTATGTGACACCTATAATAATTCCCAGATTTGCAAAGACTTACATTTTTGGTGTCAATATGATTTTGCCGTAAGAGGATATAAGAAAATAAACAAAACTACAATAATAAAGAGTGATTATACTTCAGTCAGACAAACAACTTTAACATATTATCCTTTAGCAACATATAAAAAATCGGGCAAATATTTGAACATTAACTGGAATAAAGTAAAAGGTGCATCTTATTATATTCTTTATCTAAGACAGACAAATAAACAATGGAAACAAATAGGTACTACAAAAAATTTATCATACAGAATGAAAGATCCTTATCCAAACGACAATTATTACATTACAATCAGAGCAGTAGGAAAATTAAAAGGAAAAGAATATCTAAGCACATACTTTGCAACAATGGTCCAGCCAGACAGAATCAGAAAAACTAATCAAACTTTATTTGCATGTGGCGATTCAATAGCTTTTGGTTATGGTTCTCAAGGTATCTCTTATCCTAATATGCTTGCAGAAAAATATAATCTTGAGTTGACCAATACAGCAATAAGCGGTGCAACATTCAGCAACAAAAACAAATTCTGCATCACAAGTGCTGCCATACAAAAAGCAAACAAAAATTACAAATATGCTCTCATAGAAGGCGGTATAAACGACTACACACTAAATATGCCTCTCGGAAATATAACTCCGTCTAATACAAAACACTTTGACAAAACAACAGCTTGCGGAGGATTAGAAAGCATTTTATATCATTTCAGAAGTAAATATCCACAGACAAAATTGTATTTCGTTTCAGTTCACAATGCCAACAGCAAATCCATTACTAAGAATAAACTCGGATATACATATGTGGATTACCTTGACAAATATATGAAAATATGCAAAAAATACAATGTTACTGTCATAGACTTATACCACAATTCAAAGCTTAATACACAATTATCAAAAAACAAAGACATAAAACGCCAATACACAGGAAAAGAAAATGGAATATACCCAACAGGTGACGGCTTGCACCCAACAGAAGACGGCTATAAGCGCTATTATATGCCGGAGATTCTAAGGGTCTTTAAAAAATGATGCTATACAAAAAAACGGACACAAAGCAGTAAATGATGTACAATGATAAAAAAGGGGAGAAAATTATGAAAAACACCAAATATAATGAAAAATTCAAGCAAAGCATAGTAGGCCTGTACAATTCAGGAAAAAGCAGTACCCGTATATGTAAGGAATATGAGATGACCTGTTCAACACTGCATAAAATCACACACATATTACAAAATAAAGGTTATGAGGAATTAAGTGTAAACCGTGTTTCAAGAATTATGAAACAGCTTGATATCAGAGCTGTAACTATCAGAAAATTCAGGGATTACCGCAGTAAGCGGCATAAATATTCTGAACTTAAAAATCTGGTGAATCAGAATTTTTCTGCTCAAATCCGAACTTAGCATTGGGATTGAAGGATAAAAATGCTTTCTGCTGCCAATGACCGGTAACAGGGAATTATTTGTTATATACGAAATAAAATCAAATCTATACTGTGGGACAAAAGATAAAATTCACCTTATATTTTATTGCTGCTTTTTACAGACTTTTTTTCAAAGGCTCATTTTTTA
>JBJFBR010000142.1:0-2258 GCA_051888545.1 Oscillospiraceae bacterium | reverse complement strand
ATCCGTTGCTTTTACAGAAATAAAATCAATATATATACCGTGTACTAAACGTACTAAACGTACTAAACCCACTTATTTGGGAGTTTAGTATCAAAAGTACGTTTAGTACAGGTAGTGCAAGCTTAAAAAGAGGTGATGTCCTTTGCGGTAATATTGTTATGAGAGCAAAGGAGTGTTATGGATTATACGTCAGCAAAAATAATCTTTACACAAGGAGATACAATATGATTATATTTTATGAAGGCGGTTTCATTAATTCAGATTACATTGTCAAGGTCGGCATATTCCAGCAGCCGAAAAACAAATATGCATTGTTTGCTATGCTTTCAGGTGTTGACAAGCCTGAAATTTTAAGTATTTTTGCAACTCCGTTCAGAGCTCACCAAGTTCTTTTTGGAATTGCGAAAGCTTTGACAGACGGCACAGATACGCTTGACATGTCAGATTTTGACGCTAAATTTGAACCGCCTGAACAAGAGTGGCAATAATTAATAATACATATTCCCCTGAGTGCATTGCTCAGGGGTTAATTTTGTGGTATAATATATTTGACAATAATCAAATGTTATGCATGATTGGAGCGTGTGGGAATGACAAACGAGGAGCTAGCAGCAGCCATTCAGGCAGGCGGTGCAGATGATTTAAAGCCGGTGCTTTATGACAGGATAAAGCATTTGATGTATAAGTTTATGGGGCAATATTTCAGCAGATATTCAGAGCGTTTTTGTGCCTGCGGTGTTGAGATTGCGGACCTGCGGCAAGAGTGCTATCCTGCGTTTCTGAAAGCATTGGATTATTTCAAGCCTGCTGCTGAATATAAATTTACTTCATATCTTGAATTACATACTAAAAATGCGGCAAGAAAGCTGTTAGGAATAAACAATAGTGACAGCATAAATAAAAAACCGCTTGATAATGCTACAAGTCTTGAAAAGACTTTACCCGGAGCGGATAACGAGGGCGTAACACTCAAGAATATTATTCCGGACCCGTCAGCACAGCAGGCTTTTGAGAATGCCCTTGACAGCATACAGGACGAGCAGACAAGATATGTATTATATAAAGCCCTTGACCGCCTTGAAAAGCCTCTGCGTGAAGTTATAGTGCATTATTACTTTGAGGGAATGACCTTTGCCGATATCGGCGAGCTTATGGGCGTGAGCGGCTCACGAGTACAGCAGATGAAAGAAAAAGCCCTGCGACATCTCCGAGCTATGCCGGAAGTGTGTATGCTTCGTGAAGAACAGCACATTGAAAGCCGATTGCATTTCACAAGCTACAACTATTCAGAAGGTTATTTCATAGCTCAACATAGAATAGCCGATATATTAAAACGTGGTGATTATCTGAGCTATGGCAAGCGTAAAGCTATTGAGTATGAATGTCAGAAACAAGCAGAGCAGGAGCTTGAGGAACAGCTTGCAGATATACAAAAGGAATATCCTTTTGTTACTGATACTGAAACACTAAAACTATTGCTAAGGCGTAAGCAGGGGGCAGGTTAAATTCTGCGAACCTTTGGAGCGAACCGTTGCAATGTGGATATCATTGCGGAAAAAACTCCCGATGAGATTTTAAAAAGCATAAAAAAGAGGGGGGGTGAACATTACGTCCACTCCCTCAGATATAAGCATTGTTTAAGATATTCCGTTTATGCGTTGGCAATATAAAAAGCCCATTATGAAGTGTTGGCGGTCACTTTCGGCGGAACACTCGGAGATGATATCTTCAATATGCATACGGTCTTTTTTTCCATGATTTTCTTCAATCTCATCAAACAAATCATGTAATTTTTTGGTTTTCTCTGTATCGGCTTCAAATTCATAGCAGAGCTTTTCACCATATTCCGTATGTGTCATAGTTTTATAAAGTTCCCTGATTATTTTAATTTGATTTTCGTTAAATTCTTTCATCTTTAAAAACTCCTTTTCTTGACTTTGTATTACGTTTTATAACGTTGCATACAGTATAACACTATTTACGGGAATATACAAGAGTTATAATATACAAATCGAAAGCAGATATTTTATATATTATTTATATAGACGTGGATATATTCAGCATGATATAATTATATATTAAATAATTGCGAGGTGTGAGTATGACAGTCAGAAAGAGCCAGCAGAAAGCCGTTCACAAATACGTCAAGAGCCATTATGACAGGCTGGAACTAACCATGCCGAAAGGTCGCAAGGCTGAAATCAAAGCCCATGCGGAAAAGCAAGGGGAAAGCGTGAACAGCTTTGTAAATCGTGCCA
>JBJFBR010000141.1:0-2259 GCA_051888545.1 Oscillospiraceae bacterium | reverse complement strand
AGGAGCATGACCGTATTATAGCTTTCACCTCACAGCTTGCCCATGTTGTTTCCAACGCATATGTGAAAAGCCCGTCGCTTTTGAAGCAGGCAGGTTTTTCAGCAGGCAGTTTTAAGGATCTGACACGAGTTGCCAAGCTCAATTCAGATATGTGGACGTCTTTGTTTATGCTTAACCGGGACGCACTTTTATTTGAGGTCGACTGCATTATTGACAGGCTTACCGAGTATCGTAATGCTTTGCGTGACAAGGACAGCAAAACCCTTCATGATTTACTTCAGGCAGGAAATGACCTGAAAGAAAAAAGCCTTTCAGAGTCTCTTGCAAACGAATAGAAATAAGATTAATAAAGAGCCGCAATCAGTACTGCCATAAGACAAATTGCCGCTCCATTTATATTCTTCACAGATATGTACATCAGATATGCAAAAACTATCATAACTATAAAGGCAACCGACACAATCTGTTTTACATACCCAAAATAAGCATTCACGAAAGACTTTTTATTAAAATAATTTTCTGTTTCTGTTTTCATATCCCGAACATTGATGATTGTTTCTTTTTTGCACTTCGGACAATACAGAGGGAAATTCTTTAGTTCGGTATTTTCCCGTATCATTGTTCGGTTTTTATTGCCGCAGACAGGGCACAGTATCCATTGTTGCTTACTCATTTCTATTATCCTTCGTTTGAAACAATTTCTCATTCATTTTTCTTACATTATATCTGCCTATACCAAACTGTATTATCCATATAACTACAAAAATTAAAGCGAAAATCCCAAAATAAATTAAAAAACCAACTACACTATGTTCCATCCAATATGCAAAATAAGCGATTGGTAACATTATTACTGAAATAATTGAAAAGTAAATTCCTGTCTGCTTTACAATGCTCCAACTATCTATTTCCCATATTACTGAACTTGCCGCAAATCCCACACCTAATATTCCACAAAGAATTGTTTGCAAAATAACAGCATTGATTTCATTTCCCATAAGTGATATAAGTTTGGGGACACAAGGCGAGTAATATCCCTTTGCCCAACCAAGAGAAATCAAGATTGTAATTAAATAGCCCATTGTAATTCCAAGTGGAAAACCTAAAAGACTACGCTTAATAATTTTCTTTTTCATAACATTCACCTCATATTCCTAATATCTTTTTTAGTTTTGGAACATAGCGTCTGGATACATATGTTGTTATTCCATTTGATAATTTAACGCAAATTGTACCTGTAAAACTCAAGTCAAAATTATTGACTTTTTTTAAGTTAATAATTTCCGAATTTGATATACGAATGAATTGATTAGAAGGTAATCGATTTTCTATCTCATATAACCTAAGTCGAAGAATATATTCCCCTTTGTTAGTAACTGCATAAACTTTTCCAGAATTTGCATAAATACGAATCAAATCTGTCTGTTCCAATATTTCAATTTTTTCATCTTTATAACCCGAAATTATTTGTGAGGCATTTTCTGAAAGTTTTTTTACAATGTTGCTCACATCTTCTGTCATTGAAGCAGTCAGTATGATTACTTTGGGGTCGATACAGGAACTGTCAATTTTAATCTCCACCTGCATGATAATCACCTCTTTCTTTTTCTTTACAATGCCATTATAAGTAAAGCAAATAATAGTTTCAATGGATTTGCGATAGTTGGTTGATTTCAAAACACAACTGGTCAGAAATCCTTTCTGAGTTCTTAATATGAATAGCGGCAGAGAGTTCTCCCTGCCGCCTTTTTACTTATGCAAAGATAATTTCCTTTTCTACAATTTTCCTTGCACATGCCCGTATGTTATTCATCTGTCCAACCCATTCTAAAGCATTTCTCGCCGGTTTTTCCGCAGGCTCTTCAAATATAACGCAGTATTCCTTATCTTCAGGCAGGTCAAACTCAACAGTATTATTTGCACTATTAATAAATCCGCTTTCATCACCAATTTTAACAAACAGATTTGTATTTTCGGGAATGTTTCCCTGTATGCTTAATTTCATTTTATCACCCCGGCGCAAGCTGTGTATTACAGAAATTATAGCACGATTTTTCAGAAAATTCAATGTAAGAATTATAAAACGAAAATGCTGCCGTCAAACAAAGCATGTTTCTTTATCAAACTTGCTAAAGGCTATTTGCGCTGCCTGCACTAAGGCAAAAACCACAGCGCTTTTCGATTACCTCAAAGCACTGCATATCAAAAAATATATATAATAAAATTCGTTTAAGCGGACATAAAATATCCCGTTACCGC
>JBJFBR010000140.1:0-2272 GCA_051888545.1 Oscillospiraceae bacterium | reverse complement strand
CACAACATAAACTGTAAAAGAATCCAAAAGTGAAAATATTGTATTGACAAATCAGTTAGCTAATGCTAATATAAATATAGCAAATATTTTTTTAAACAAGGCTGAAGTTGATTTTCAGCCTTAAATTAAGTGAAAGAGTTAGCTACATCTAACTTTATGCTTCGGAAAGAAGGAGGAAATATGATGCCGCTTGCATTTGCAAATGTGGGAGAAGAAAATATGATAAAGAAAGTCGGGGGAAATGCCGAGACAAGACAGTTCCTTGAAAATCTCGGCTTTGTTTCAGGGAGTATGGTGACAGTTATCAGTGAAATCGGCGGAAATGTAATTGTCAATATTAAAGATTCAAGGGTTGCTGTTTCAAAGGAAATGGCAGCTAAAATTATGGTGTAGGGAGGATAAATCTATGACTTTAAAAGATGCGAAAATCGGTCAGACCGTAAAAGTCAGAAAAATTATCGGCGAAGGTGCTGTTAAAAGAAGAATAATGGATATGGGAATTACAAAGGGCGTGGAAATCTATATCCGTAAGGTTGCACCGCTGGGAGACCCTATAGAAATAACTGTCCGTGGGTATGAATTGTCTCTCAGAAAAGCTGACGCAGAGATGATTGAAACCGAATAATTTTTTAAACGTAAGTTAGCTATTTCTAACTATGTATTTGAAAGGATATGATGTAATTGGAAATCAAAATAGCATTAGCGGGTAATCCCAACTGCGGAAAAACCACGCTGTTTAATGCTTTGACGGGTTCAAATCAGTTTGTGGGAAACTGGCCCGGAGTTACTGTTGAGAAAAAAGAGGGTAAGCTGAAAAATCATAAGGAAGTGATTATTACCGACCTGCCCGGAATTTATTCACTTTCCCCATATACTCTTGAGGAAGTTGTGGCAAGAAATTATCTCATCAATGAGCGTCCTGATGCCATTCTTAATATTATTGACGGGACAAATCTTGAACGTAATCTTTATCTTACAACACAGCTTGTGGAACTTGGAATTCCCGTAGTTGTAGCTATAAATATGATGGATGTGGTCAGGAAAAACGGTGACAAAATTAATACAGAGCAGCTTTCAAAAGAACTTGGCTGTATGGTCACTGAAATTTCTGCGTTAAAAGGCACGGGAATCACTCAGGCTGCTGAGCTTGCAATCATAGCTGCACAGTCTGCTGAACCTGCCATTCCTCAGCATTCTTTCAGCGGAGTTGTGGAACACGCTCTTGCACATATAGAGGAAGCTGTTCTTCATAACATTCCCGAAGAACAGCAGCGTTGGTATGCTGTAAAAATCTTTGAAAGAGATGACAAGATACTTGAGAAGCTTAAAATGTCTGATGAAGTTAAAAATCATATTGAAAAAGACATTGCCAATGCTGAAAAGGAAATGGACGATGACGCTGAAAGCATTATTACCAACGAGCGATATATTTACATAGGTTCAATCATACATGATTGCCTTAAAAAGAAAAAATCAGGAGGTATGACAACTTCTGATAAAATTGATAAGGTTGTGACCAACAGGTTTCTGGGACTTCCGATTTTTGCTGTGATTATGTTCCTTGTTTACTATATTTCCATGGTAACAGTAGGCTCATTTGCTACAGATTGGGCGAACGACGGATTGTTCGGCGACGGCTGGCATTTGTTCGGGATTGGTTCAGGTGCATATGATTCGGCAGCAGAAGAATACGGCGACAGTCCAGCAATAATTGACGGTTTTATTGCAAAGGCTCAGGAAAACGGTAATAACGTTGACGAGATAAGTGAAGCCATTGATTCTGAAAGTGAAGATTTCAGCTTTGACAATGCAAAAGCAAAACTTGCAGAGCTTTCGGCAATGTTTAAATCAGGGGATACTGCAGAATATACTGTAGAAGATGAGGAAACCCTTGAAACTTCAGCAGAAACAGCAAGTTATGAAGACCTGACCAATGCGATTGCTGCATTTGAAGAATATGAATGTGCAGAGCCTGACCCTGCTGAATACGGTATATGGATACCGGGAATTCCTGTACTTATTGAAAAAGGCCTTGACGCTGTAAACTGTGCCGACTGGCTGAAAGGACTGATTCTTGACGGTATTGTTGCCGGTGTAGGAGCGGTACTTGGTTTTGTTCCGCAAATGCTGGTGCTGTTTATCATGCTTGCAATTCTGGAATCCTGCGGATATATGTCAAGAATTGCATTTGTTCTTGACCGTGTGTTCAGAAAATTTGGCTTGTCAGGAAAATCATTTATTCCGATGTTAATTGGTACAGGCTGCGGTGTTC
>JBJFBR010000139.1:0-2276 GCA_051888545.1 Oscillospiraceae bacterium | reverse complement strand
GTAATGGTGATAATCTCTCAATTTCGCCGAAAGATACAGGAAATTCCAATAAAGCTGCTTTTGTTTACTCCAATAATCAGAACGATGCTGATTCAACCGGAACAACGACCTCTGATGAGGTAAAGGTGCTTACATATGAAATTGACGCCACAAAAATTGATTCAGTTGATAAGAATTCAAAGCTTAAAGGTGCGGCATTTGCATTGAAAAATAATGACGGACAATATGCCCGCTTTGAAAATTCAAACGGAATATCAAAGATCATTGAGTGGGCAGACAAAGAAGTTACATCAGATGACTCTGAATATCTTACTGTTTCTGATGATAAGGGTGAATTTAAAATAAGCGGTATCGGTTCAGGGGAATATGTGCTTGAGGAGCTGAAAGCACCTGACGGATATCTCAGCAAGAACGTTGCCTTTAAAATTGAATCAGAGCTGACCTCTGAAGTTGAACTTTTTAATGATGATGTAAATCCTCTTGAGGCTTTAAAATATCTGTATAAAGCTGACAAGGAAGGTTCTGATTATGAAGAGGTTGAAGGTGCGGGAAATGTAAATACAGGCATTATTACCATTAGTATTGAAAATTCATCTTATATAGCAGAAGCACCTGAAACCGGTGGAATGGGCAGAATGATCCTTTATATCTGCGGTGGAGCAATTATCTCCATTGCAGTAATTTCACTTGTCGTCAAGAAGCGATATCAGTTGAGCAATCAATAAAACAGAATTATAAAATTAATCCCGGACTATTGTCTGGGATTTTTTGTGCCGTATATAAATGTATAATAGAAAAGACTGCCGCATCTGGTGCGACAGTCTTTCCCAGAGGAAATATATGAAAAAATTTGTGAAGTAAGCGTGTTAATCAGAAACCAAACTTTTTGTAGAATTCTTCAAGCTGATCCTGCTGTTGTTTTTGCTGCTGCTGTTCGTCAGTGCTGTCACTGTCGGTTTCTTTCATTTCGTCAAGAGTTACCTTAACATCGGTTATCTTTTTATTTCTGTAGAGGGAAACTGTAATAGTATCTCCTGCTTTGTATTTTTCTTTTATAGCATTGAATTCTTCTATTGATTCAATAAGGTTGCCCTGAATACCAACAATGATATCGTTTTCCTGAATACCTGCCTTTTCAGCAGCACTTCCGGCTGTTACAGACTTAACAATAAATCCTTTTGGAACATCATAGTACTGTGAGTAGATATCTGATATGTTCATACCGCTTATGCCAAGAGTTGGTCTGTCTTTAACGTAACCGTTTTCCATAAGGTCTTTAACGATTGGCAAAGCTTCATCAATAGGAATTGCAAATCCAAGTCCTTCCCCGTATGTTGACGCAACCTTTGCAGATGTAATGCCAATAACCTGACCGTAAGCATTGATCAAAGGACCGCCTGAGTTACCGTTATTGATAGAAGCGTCTGTCTGAATAAGATTCATTGTTCTGTCGTCAAAAGTGAGGGTTCTGTCAGTAGCAGAAATAATGCCTGCTGTTACTGAGTTTGCAAGATTAAAACCAAGAGGGTTACCGATTACGATTGAAGCCTCACCAACCTGTACATCAGCTGATTTACCAAATTCAGCAGCAGTAAGACCGGTTTTGTTTATTTTTATAACTGCAATATCTGTTTGAGTGTCTTTTCCGATAAGCTTTGCTTCAATAGAATTTTCGTTTTCAGTGTCATCGCTGCTCTTGAAAGCGTTTGCAATATCTTTGTCTGTTTCTGAGCTGCTGTCTGCTGAAGATGAGGAATCCTTGCCGTCATAGTTGCTTGGAAGAACAGCTGAGATTGCATTTGCGCCGTCAACAACGTGAGCATTTGTAATGATGTATCCGTCTTCACTCATTATAATTCCTGTTCCTGTAACAGTACCGCTGTCAGTAATGCAGGAGATTCCTACAACTGAAGGTGAAACCTTTTTAACAATGTCAGGAATTTTCATAGCGTCATCAGGTGTGGCGAGCTGTTCAATGGTAGGAAGGTTAGTACGCTCTGATGATGAATCATCCTTGTTTGCTGAAGCTGTTGCATTGCTGGGTGATGTGCCGCTTTCATTTCCATCTCTTTTATTGAATACGGAAACCCCCACAACTCCTGTCACTCCGACTACTGCCGCACAAAGAACAACAACCAATGCTGTGACCAGACCTTTGTGTTTTTTCTTCTTAGGCGGCTGATAAGAAAATTCGTTGAAGTTGTTTGGATTGTTGTTATAACCCTGATAGCCGTAATTCTGATATTGATTTTGCTGTCCGTTATAACTGTATTGGT
>JBJFBR010000138.1:0-12830 GCA_051888545.1 Oscillospiraceae bacterium | reverse complement strand
TTTTTCGTTCGCTTTTTCTCTGCTTTGTCAATTGACTTTTCACCGTAAGACTTTAATTTTTAATTTTCGTATAGTCCTGTCTGTCGGGTTAGCTTAGGTTGGCGTAAATTATTTGAAATCATATTATTTGCGGCATACCATAGCCGCAAATATATATTATGATAATAATATATTTGCGTGCGGCTTACGCAAAAACGGTATTTTATCGGTTTTGCGGTAAGTAAACGTAAAAACGATATTTTATCGGTTTTGCGGTAAGTAAACGTAAAAACGATATTTTATCGGTTTTGCGGCAAAATAGAAATAGTGCCGCACGCACGCATTATTCCGTTTTTGCGGCAGTAGCTTTACGACCGCATTTTCCGTTTTCTATCCAAAAATCACCATGCTCTTTTAAGTGCCTGCGGATAGTATCTTCACTTTTTCCTGCTGCTTCCATCATGGATTTTATTGTTGCAATACCGTCTTGTTCACACTGCTCAAATGTAATTTCTATACTTGTTTCTCGTTCGTTCTTTAGCTCTGCTTTGCTCTTTTTTCTGCCTAAATTTTTTCGAGGATCAAAGCTTCCAACAGCTTCACAGTCTTTCAAAACTCCAACGTCATCAATTCTATGTATAGGATAATTAAACCATAGATTGATAGGCTCAAACTTTGGAAATTCTCTAAGAGTGCCTTCTATTCGCCACGCTGTACGGCTTTTAAGTCCTTGCTTGGCTTTGTCAATATCCGTCATCATAAGTTTGTATGACTTCGCTTGTAAATGCTCACGAGCAATATCAAGTATCTTGGAAGGTGTTACAAGATCGTCCTGCGAACATAGCATATCTTTGTTAAACCTCTTTAACCAGTCCTCGGCTATTTTACAGGTAACTGTATCTTCCTGCTGCTTTAAAAGATTATCTGTAACTTCAAGTTCAGTAAGGTCTAAAAGTGCATCAGGGTCACGAGCAAAAACTCCTGAGCCGCTTGCACGATCCATAGAACGTTTACCGCCTTGAGTTCCTTTGCTGTGGTGGTGGCAATATATCACTGCACAGCCCAGCTCAGTACATACCTTGTCAAATTGATTACAGAAGTGAGCCATCTGGTCGGCACTGTTCTCGTCACCGGTAATAACTTTGTATATCGGGTCAATTACTACTGCTATGTAGTCTTTTTTTATTGCTCTGCGGATAAGTTTCGGAGCAAGCTTGTCCATTGGTACGCTGTGTCCTCTTAAATTCCAAATGTCAATGTTTGAGATATTTTTAGGGCTTAAATGCATAGCTGTGTATACATCCTTGAATCTGTGCAGACAACTTGCTCTGTCAAGCTCTAAGTTTACATACAGTATTTTACCTTGAGTACAGTCAAATCCAAACCATTGTGTCCCCTCGGCTATAGCAATGCACATTTCAATTAAAGCATATGATTTTCCTGCTTTAGAAGGTCCTGCAATTAGCATTTTATGTCCTTGTCTTAAAACACCATCTATTAATGGCGGAGAAAGCTCAGGAAGATTGTCCCACTCACTAGCAAGGCTTTCAGGATCCGGTAAATCATCATTAATGCTTTCTATATAATCTTTCCATTCAGCCCAGTTGTCTTTGCCTATGTTCTTATCAACAATAAATTGCTTTTTGCCGTTACGCATAACTCCCGGCATACGGCTTAAACGTGATGGATTGCGATTTTGTTTGTCAATATCAAGTCCCTGTTCCTTACATACTTTGTAAAGATAATCAACCCTCTTACGGTATTCATCATAGTTTGGAGCGTCAATTTTTACTATAGCATGTATACTTTTGCCGCCACTATATACCATTATGGCAACAGGAAGTTCCAGTTCTCTGATTACTGAGTTCTGCTGTTCTATGGGCATACTGTCTGATTCTACTAAAGCATATCGGTAATCAGTCACATTTTCATTTTTTACCCCCTTGCCGTCAAGAGGGTTGAATCGTATCCATGCCCCTGCTTCAGGACGATAATCTCCTATTACAGAACCAATATCACCTTTGCATTTATTAAGAAGCTCTATAAGCTCTCCGGCTGTTCTGTCACATGACCCCTTTGTCGGTAAATACTTGACCTTTTCACTGTCATGCTTTTCCCAAGTTTCTGTAACATATCCAACGTTTTCAGATGCTTCAAACAAAGTCTCAAGATATGTTACTATTTGCTGTACAGGATTCCAGTCCTCAGGCTCTTTTATCGGCATGCCCTCATTACTGTTACAAATCACATTGCTTTCTTCAATAGTAATCTCGCTGTCCCAGTCGTAGGCCTGAAAACTTCCAAATGAATATCCTCTGTCTTTTGCCATTTGTACAATGGTGCCTGCAGTAACAGGATCGGAACAGCCGTTAAAGCTGTTCCATTTGTTTTGACATTCCCCGCTGTGATAGCGACGAGTATCTCTGCTTGACCAACTATCCCAATCATTGACGGAATAACCTTCATGCTTGAGAGCCATTCCAACATTTACCCAATCCTGATAACTGCAGCTTGAAGGATCTATATGTTCGAGTACATTTATTAAATCTATTTTTTCCATTTCTAAGCTCCTATATCTTCCGGAACATACGTTTTAGGATTAACATCTCTCGGAACTCTCCAACCATTGGCTGAAATTCTTGATATCATATTGCTTGCAGATTCAAATGTCCAGTTTCCTACATGCTGAAAGCCTTTTGATTCAAGAAGCCTTATCTGCTTTGGAGTTGTAAGCCCTGCATTTCTACGCTTTTCAAGCCGATCAAGAATAAGATTTGCTTTTCCTGCATTGTCAATTTCGTCAGGGAAAATGCCAAGCTTTTCAAGTCTGGCTTTTTGCTTGTCAGAGGGCGGAGCACATTCCCAGCCAAAAGCAGGAACATATGACGATAAGTCCTCAGCCTGTATTGACATTTCATATTGCAATGGATCAACAAGCTTTCTCTTCCGTGTTTTCATTTCAGCAAGAGTTTTGGCAAGTGCCTCTTCTCGCTGTGCAACTACATCTTCGCTTGCCTGATTTTCTGCTTCTTCAATATCAACTTCACAGCCTGCCTGTTCAGCCATATTCTCAGTCATTTTCTTGGCAACTTCCTCATTGTCACATATCAAGTGTGCCGGTCTGCAAAGCTCGTGACGTTCGGTGTGCCACAGGAAGTCCAACAGCAACAATTCTGTCTTGCCCTCGCAAAGCCTTGTTCCCCTGCCTACCATCTGACAATAAAGCCCTCTTACCTTTGTTGGTCTTAAAACAACTACACAATCTACCGAAGGACAATCCCAGCCTTCGGTCAAAAGCATAGAATTACAAAGCACATTGTACTTGCCTTCATCAAAATCTTTCAGTAGTTCCGCTCTGTTTGTGCTTTCTCCGTTTACTTCCGCTGCTTTAAATCCTTTGCTGTTTAAAATATCTCGGAATTTCTGAGAAGTTTTCACAAGGGGCAAGAACACAACAGTCTTGCGATTCTTGCAATACTTCAACATCTCATCTGCAATGCTGTACAGATAAGGATCCAATGCTGTATCAATATCGCTGGCTTTAAAATCTCCTGCTTGTGTAGTCACTGAAGATATATCAAGTTTTAGCGGAATTGTTACTGCTTTAATCGGGGAAAGATAGCCCTCTTTAATTGCCTTAGGAAGAGTATACTCATAAGCAAGGCTATCAAATACAGAACCAAGATTTTTCATATCTCCTCTGTCCGGAGTAGCAGTTACCCCCAGCACTTTTGATTTTGGAAAATGTTCAAGCACTCTTTGATAGCTGTCTGAAATAGCATGATGAGCTTCATCAATAATTATTGTATCGAAATAATCCTGGCTAAAGCCTTTAAGTCTTTTCTCTCTCATCAAGGTCTGGACAGAACCAACAACCACTCTGTACCAAGTACCAAGACAGCTTTGTTCAGCTTTTTCAACTGCTGACTTTAAACCTGTTGCTTTGTACAGCTTGTCAGCTGCCTGATCAAGAAGTTCGCCCCTGTGGGCAAGAATTAAAACACGTTCGCCACGTTTTACACATTCCTCTGCAATAGCCGAAAACACAATAGTTTTCCCTGTACCTGTTGGAAGTACAAGCAGGGTCTTGTTATTACCCTGCTCCCATTCCTTAAAAACGGCTTCTTTTGCTTCATTTTGATATGGTCTTAATGTCATCTCATACTACCACCGTTCCAGTTTCCGAAACCGCTTTGTGCCGGCTGTTGATTAAATCCGCTAAAGTTATTTTGTGCAGCTGTATTATTTGGCTGAATTGTAGTAACATCTTCATCATAAGCATAGAATTTTCTTATCTTATTTGATTGACGATCGTTACCGTTTTTGTCTTTGTAGTTGTCTACATAAACATGGCATTTTCCTTTTTTTCCTGTAACAGCATTCCAGTTCATTCTTAAAGGCTCTCCATGCTTTTTCAAACCTATGGACAGAAAGAATTGTGACAGCTTCCATTCAAGTTTATTGCAGAGCATAAAATTCTCTACAATATTCACTTTATCCTCAGGTCCCCATACAGTAATTGTAACAATAGCCTTGTTACAAGGCGGCATTTTTTCAGATCCGTTATGTCTGCCTCTTTCCACCTTTTCAACTGTAAAATCATAATCGCCTTCAGGAAGCATTACATACTGTTCCTCATTAACAATTTCATCTTCCCAACCAAATTCTTTAAAATCTTCGTTCATATTAACCTCCTAAAATGGTACTCCGTTTATATTTAACTTTTTAACTTTCGCAACAACTGTCTGCCAATCTGCAATCAATGCTCCGTTGATAAAATCAACCGGATACTTAGATATCGGCATTTCAAGTGGGCAATAGCCTTGCTGTGATACAACTTCTCTAAGCTCCATATCACTTACTTTGTCAGCTCTCATAAGGTCCTGTAAAGCTTGTGGAATATCGTTCGGAATATTAAGCGCTTCTTCCCATTCTTCAGGTGTATGATTTTCTGCCGGATTTGGCTCCGCTGGTGGTGATTTTTCAGGTTTGGAATTTGCTATTACAGGCACATTGTTTTGCTGTCTTGTATTAAACAAATGTGCAATTCCTGAATAATCAAACGGCATTTCAGGCGGCAGATCATCACGATTTTTAGCGTCCCAGCAAGGATGATGTGATGTATACATAACACGTTCTCCGCCTTGCGCTTTAAACTTCTTGCCATTATCATCTTTGGATACTGCATAGGTCTTATAGTTTGCAAACAAAATCATATCAGCCCACTCTTTTACAAGCGGGGATATCTGTGACGCTGTCTTTTTGCCAAGCTTTAATTCCCAACGGTCATATGCTCCCATTTCATCAGGCTGTTCAAACTTTTTGATTTGTGCATGTGCGGTAAGCACAACATTGATTCCGCTGTCTACAACGTCCTGCAGAAGATTTAAAAATCTGCCGAATTCCTCTTTTTCATACACATATCCGTTTCCATATCCGAAGTCCTCAATTCCGTTTTTGTTATACTTTGAGCATACCGAATTAATGCATAACTGTTCAGCCCAGTCGATAGTGTCAACCACAATAGTTTGAAACTGCTTGTCAACCATTAATTCTCTTACAAAATTGTTAAGCATTTCCCAGCTTGTAGGCTTTGGAGTTCTTGAAATATTCATTCCGTTTGTAGAACCTTCTGTATCAATAAAAACAGGATTAGGGAAATGTGATGCAAAGGTTGATTTACCTATACCCTCAGGTCCGTATATTACGACCTTTTTTGCTTTCTGTATTTTCCCGGTTATTATGTCCATTAAAATTTGCCTCCGTTCCAGTTACCAAAAGCCTTTTCAGGCTCTGATGTATTTTTTTCAACTGACATTCCGTCTTCAATGATGATACTGCACTCATCTCCGGTGGATACTCTTGTAGCAATCGCCTGTAAATTCTGACTTTCAAGCCAACTGCCAAAATCCGAAAGTGTATCTGTATCCATTTGTTCAAGCTTATCCAACAGTACAAATCCACAATCAGGGTTAAGCTTTCTTACAATAGATGTTGCTACAATAAGCTGATCAGCACCGCTCATATTGTCCCACTTATATCCTTTGTAGAGAAGTTCACCGTCCTCTACTGACAAGCCCTCAAGAGGCAAATCAGCATTATTTAACAAGTCTGTTTTCGCTTGTCTGATATTATCAATTTGTTCTGTAAGTTCCTGATATTTTGTTCGATAGCTTTCAGCGTCTATTTCAGCTTTTTCACGATCAAGATTTGCTCTTATCTTTTTATTGATTTCTTCAATCTGTGCTATATTCTGCTCAAGCTCTGATGTATTTTCATCAACAAGGTTTTCGGCAGATTTTCTTGCAATCATTGCATTTTGTTCAGCAATTTCCAGGCGTTTCTTTGCCTCGTCAAAAGCTGCTTGAGCTTGTAGAAGTTCATTATTGTAATAATCGCACTGCTGTCTTTTTCGCTGATTTTCACCGTTCTTTGCAAGAATATCCTGCTGTTGTTTTATCAGCTCAGATGCAGAAACTGGTTCAGCAGGAACACCGGTATACACTGGCATCTCCTTTGCAAATTTTTCTTTCTGGTCTGCTATTTGTCCAATAGCATGGCGCTGATTATATACCGTCTTTTCCTGTGTTTCAAGTTCATACAGTTTATCTCCAACTCCAATGATTTTCAACAGAGTGTTAGCTTTTTCCTTACTTGACTGATTCATAAATTTAGGCAGGTCAAGTGCAAACTGTTCCACAAAACTATTAAGCAGCTGCTGACCGCCTTTGTTCCCATTCGGGTCAATTACTTTCAGACTACTGTTCTTGCCGGACCGCTCAACCACCAAGCCGTTATCAAGCGTGATTTTCAAGTGAGGGTCAATTACTGAGCCTTCACGTTTTGGCTCAGAAGGTTTAAACTTATCGCCGCCTAAGCACCAAGCAATGCTGTCAATAACAGAAGTCTTTCCCTGACGATTTTTGCCGCCAATTACAGTTAATCCATTCTTTGAAGGCTCTAACTGAACAGCTTTTATCCTTTTTACATTTTCAAATTCTAATGAATTGATTTTTACTGACATTAGTCCCACTCCTCCCCATAAATTTTCAAGAAACATTTAATGCAATACGCAAATCCATATCCAACCTTATCGGCTTTATGTCCACATTTACAACATTTACGCATCGCCGTCACCTGATTCATCATTAAGGTCCTCAGCAACTTTGATATCATAAGTACCTCTCATACCATGCAGAACGCCTAAGATTTGAGTTTCATTTGTTTCTAGCATATCAAAAACGTCGTTATATAGATGATAACGCTCACGTTTAACTATAAATTCCATAGTTCCGTAGGCTCCGTATTTCTTGACTACATCAGGCTGCTTTTCAACTACAATAAATTCTTTTGTCGGCAGCTGGCAACGATAGTATGTAATGTTGGTATGAGGTTCAACAAACCAAATGCCCCATTTATCATATTCTTTCAGAAATCGCTTACGTTCTTTGTCATTTTTAAAATTAAATTCAATCATTATGCTCACCTGCTTTCAGCCCGATAACATCTAATACAGCGTGAACATACCCCAGTATGTAATCATCACCGTCAGCACATTCGGCAATTCTGTCACCGATATTTAACAGTGCCTCTTGACAAATCCGCAGCTTAGTGTTATCATTTAATTGGTTAATATTATTTTCTGAGCTTGTATCGTTGGCAGACGGTGCAGGCTCTTTTTCTTTTGCTGATTTCATTGGCTTGTCCTCCTTATTAGATGTACTTAATGGTATGCCTTTGTTCTTCGGATATATGCCTACCCAATTTCCAATGCTCGACTTCGCATATCCGGTAATCTTGGATATCTCGGTAACTGTTTTTCCGTCAGCATACATCTTTTTGATTTCTTCTTTTTCCTGTTCTGTGACAGGTCCTTTAATTATCTTTTCCACCGGTTCGCATGGATCGTGCGGTGGAAATCTTAATCCATTCTCTGTGCTGCCTGTTGGCATGTTTATCACTCCTTCATATTATTTTCAAATGCTACTTCAATTTGTTTTCTTTTGCTCTCTACTTTGTCCATAGCTGTTTCTACTCTGTCAATCAGGATAAAAATACCCGTTGTCAGTGCTATGATAATCAGCGCAGGAATACCGCCGATAAATTCAGCTGAGCAAAACATAATTGCACACCATAACAACGCTGCAACAACAGCTTCAATATCATAGCGCTTCTTCTTGCTCATCTTATGCTTCATACTAACACCCCCCCTAGCTTGTCCATATATTTTAACGTCCTGAATTTTATATTATGCCGAATTCTCTGATTTCTCCACAAGTTTTTTAAACTCTTGAGGATTTGCCGAATAATAATTAGAAAGAGAATTGCTCAATTTTTCCGAAGTTTTACGTCTAAAGAGTTCAATCTCTTCATCTGTGCAATCTTCCCAGCGTTTATAAGGTCCGTCTCTGCCATTGACAGACAAATGACATATAACCTTTAATGGTTCTGCTTTCTTTGCCATAGAATCACCCCCTTTTTATCATTTTTATTTGGTTGGTTTTTGTCCTATTCGTATTTACTTTGGTTGGTACCTTGTTGCGTTTATGCGACATATTGACTAAAAAAAATAGATGATGCTTCATCTCCGGTTAATGAAAGTATTGATGCTATCTTATCTGCCTCTCTAATTTCAAAAGAATTATTATTAAGTTTGCGATAAAAAGTAGATGGATTTATTCCTAAATCACGGGAAACAGTTTCAATACTCTTACCCTTTTCAATGATTTTTCCTTTGAGTTTTTGAACGTCCAACATTTTTACACCTCTTTCCTTTGTCGCAATTATGCGACTTTTTATATTTTAATTATAACACATATTCTTCTTTTGTCAACCCCTTTTTCGCATTTTTTAAGAATATTTTTGAAAAATTTATAAAAACTATTGCATTTATGCAATAAGTATGTTATAATCCAATTAAGAAAGGCGGTATTACAATGACTATTGGTGAAAGAATAAAAGCTCGCCGTTTAGAATTAGGCTTATCCGTAGAAGAAGTTGCAGAAGCTCTTGGAAAGAATAGAGCTACTATATATAGATATGAAAGTAATGAAATTGAAAAATTACCCACAACAGTTTTAGAGCCTCTCGCCAATGTTCTTGGCGTTTCTCCCGGATATCTTATGGGCTGGGAAAAATATGGTGACTTACCTGCTCTCATGGATAAATATGACAACATCAAGCCATTGCAATTAAAAAAGTTCCCTATGCTTGGTAAAATCGCATGCGGTGAACCTATATGGTGCGATGAAGACAAGGAAAGCTATGTAATGGCAGATATGGATATCAATGCTGACTTCTGCCTGACCGCCAAAGGCGACAGCATGATCAATGCAAGAATTTATGACGGTGATATTGTTTTTATTCGTCAAATGCCAATGGTAGATAACGGCGATATTGCTGCTGTTATAATAGACAACGAAGCAACCCTGAAAAGAGTATACTATTATCCTGATAAAAACAAATTGGTACTTAGTCCTGAAAACCCGGCATATGAACCGCTTGTCTACATTAATGAAGAATTGGATGAAATTCGTATTTTGGGTAAGGCAGTTTATTTTATGAGTCCGTTATAAGAGAGGTGTTTTGATGAGCCAGATTCAAAAAATTCTGCTTAATATTCTAAGCGGAACAAAGGATACTAATATATCTTTCAGTGACCTGCAGAAAATTCTTACACTATTAGGATTTGTAGTACGAATAAAAGGAGACCATTTTATTTATACTAAAGACGGCATAGATGAAATTATTAATATTCAACCAATAGGAAACAAAGCTAAACCGTATCAAGTCAAGCAAGTAAGAAATATAATATTAAAGTACAAATTGGGAGGTAATCTTAATGTATAAATATGAAATTATCCTTTATTGGAGCGAAGAAGACAACGCTTATATTGCAGAAGTTCCCGAGCTTTCAGGATGTATGGCTGACGGTGAAACTTTAGTACAGGCTCTTGAAAATGTTCATGTAGTTATTGATGAATGGATTGAAACAGCAAAAATACTTGGCAGAGATATTCCGGAGCCTAAAGGAAAGCTCGCTTATGCATAATATTTTCTTGTTAGTATAGACAAAAAATCCCCACCAGTACCGCTAATACTGGCAGGGAGAAGGAGATGATAACTAATGTTTTTCTTTTTTGATGACGAAGAAATAGAAACCGGAGAAAATATATTTGAAAATATAAAACATATAAATGAATTTGAAGAAGAATATTGGCTTGCCAGAGAACTTCAAAAGGCTTTGGAATACACCGAATGGAGAAATTTTACTAAAGTCATTGATAAAGCCAAAATCGCCTGCGAAAACAGCGGAAACGACACTACACATCATTTTGTTGAAGTCAACAATATGATAGAAACTGGAAAAGGAGCTCAAAGGTCTGTTACAGATTACCAGCTTTCACGTTACGCTTGCTATCTTATAGTACAAAACGGTGACCCTAAAAAAGAAGTAATTGCTCTTGGACAGACTTATTTTGCTGTTAAAACAAGACAACAGGAACTTATTGATAATTATGATGAGCTTTCTGAAAATCAGAAAAGACTTTCTATCCGACGTGAAATGATTGAACATAATAAATCTCTTGCAGAAGCAGCTCAAAACGCAGGAATTATTGAGCCAAAAGAATATGCTATTTTTCAAAATTACGGTTATAAAGGCCTCTATGGAGGTTTAACAGCACAAGATATACATAAACGAAAAGGCTTAAAGAAAAGTCAGAAAATTCTTGACCATATGGGCAGTACAGAACTTGCGGCAAATCTTTTCCGTGCAACACAAACCGATGAAAAACTTCGCCGAGAAAACATAAGCACAAAGCAGGAGGCAAATAAAACACATTATGAAGTTGGTGCAAAGGTACGTCAGACGATAGCAGAACTTGGCGGAACAATGCCCGAAGATTTGCCTACGCCAAACAAAAGCATTAAGCAAATAGAGCGTGAAATAAATAAGCTTAGCGATAAAAAGAAAAAATAAAAAACGCCCCTGCGGAGCTGCAACTCCACAGAGGCAATCGAACAAAACCTAAACCAACCAAAGTTTGAGGAGTCAACCTATATAAACAGGAAGACTATATGTTCTGCCTGTTATTATACCATAATTATGTGACAAAGTCAAACATACAAATAATAACAGGAGTGATTTTAATGAAAATAGCAGCAGCATATATTAGAGTATCTACGGAAGGTCAGGATGAATACAGCCCTGACAGCCAGCTTAAACTTATCCGTGAATATGCCAAAAAGCATGATTTTATAGTACCGAATGAATATATTTTCTATGATGACGGAATATCCGCCAAAAGTGTTAAAAAACGTACTCAGTTTAACAACATGATTGCTATTGCAAAAGAGAAATCACATCCTATTGATGCAATTCTTGTTTGGAAATTTTCTCGCTTTGCCCGCAACCAAGAAGAAAGCATTGTTTATAAAAGCTTGCTTAAGAAGAATAATGTTAACGTTATAAGTATATCTGAATACATTGACGAAGATAACCCTTTTGGAACACTTATTGAGCGTATTATAGAATGGATGGACGAATATTATCTTATTCGACTCTCCGGAGAAGTAAAGAGAGGAATGCTTGAAAAGTTCTCTCGTGGCCAGGTTGTTAATGCTCCACCTATTGGCTATTCATTAAAAGACGGCAACTATGTTCCTGACGATAATGCACCTCTTATACAACGTATATTTGAGATGTTTGCAAATGGTAAAGGCTATAGATCTATTGCAAATCAGCTGAATGCAGAAGGATTCCGGACAATGCAGGGAAACAAATTTGAAAACCGTACTGTAGAATACATACTAAGGAATCCGACATATATCGGTAAGCTCAGATGGACTCCGGGTGGAAAAGGCTCTCAAAGTCATTATAACAACAATTCCGCCGAAGTTATGACTGTTGACGGAACTCACCAACCGATTATAAAACAAGATCTGTGGGATAAGGTGCAAGATATTGTAAATTCAAAAAAGCAGTCCTATCCTAAATATTCACGGAAGGATCCCGTTGTAAATGACTTTATGCTGCGAGGTCTGGTCCGCTGTTCAAACTGCGGTGCCACATTAGTATACAACAAAGTATACAATGCTTTGCAATGCTACAAATATGCCCAGGGCAAATGCAGTATATCTCATTATGTCTCATTGGATATTATAAATCAAAGCGTTCTTGACGGACTTAGAAAAGCTCTGGGTGAATCACATATTAATATTGAATTTCGTTCAATTGCTCCTGCCAAAAGTAAAACAGATAATATTAATTTGCTTATAAAAAAAGAGAAAGAAAAGCTTAAACGTATAAAAGAAGCTTATGTTAACGGAATAGACACCATTGATGAATACAAATCAAATAAAAGCAAAATCATGTCTAAAATAGCAGAACTGCAGAAAAGCATACCCGAAGTCAAACCACAAAACACACAAACACAAATCAACAATTTACAACAAAAGATAAAAGACTTCCTAAAGCTCGCTGATGATCCCAATGCTGATCAGAAAAGTCTTAATCAATCATTAAGAGAATTTATCAGCAAAATAGTATATAATAAAGCTGATAAAACTGTAGAATTATATTTTTACGTCTGATTATATGTTTTTACAGCTTGGCGGTCCTGACGGTGAAATTGGTGCGTCTATGCGATATTTAAGTCAGAGATACACTGCTCCATGCAGGGAGGTTCAGGCGATTCTGACTGATATAGGAACGGAAGAACTGGCTCACATTGAAATGGTTTCGGCGATTTTATATCAGCTTACAAGAAATCTGTCTATGAAAGAAATTAAGGAGAGCGGTTTTGACACCTATTTTGTAGACCATACAACAGGAATTTATCCTATTGCGG
>JBJFBR010000137.1:0-2288 GCA_051888545.1 Oscillospiraceae bacterium | reverse complement strand
CAGAAAATGGGCGTTGATTACTAATTGAAAGGTACGGAAAAACGTCCGCATGCCCTTTTCAAAAGCTGTTAATGTGTCCAGCAGATTAAAGTCCTGAAAAATAAATCCCAGCTTTTCACGTCTGAATGCCGCCAGCTTTTTTGATTTAAGCTGCGATAAATCCTGACCGTCTATGTAAATGTGCCCTGCTGTGGCTGTGTCAATAGTTGATATACAGTTGAGCAAAGTGGTTTTACCGCTTCCCGAAGCGCCCATTATTCCGACATATTCTCCCTTGCTTACGGAAAAACTCAGACCGTCAATGGCCTTTGTAATATTGCCTTTGCTGCCATAATACTTTTCCAGATTCTCAATTCTTAATATTTCATTCATTTTGTGTCTCCTCTCTTTCTGTATCTTTACTTTAACATATTTTTATACTTCTATCAATCGATTTTGCTTACATTTACCTTACATTTTTGTAAGGTTGACAAACAAAAACAAATGACTTATACTTTTTATGTTGATATGACATTTGCGCAGGGAGATGAGACCATGAAAATAATAATTGTGGAAGACGATGAAAATATAAGAGATGGACTTTGTCATTTTCTTAAAAGCTATGGTTATGAAGTCTTTGCACTTGATAAATTTGATACTGCTACAGAGGATATTCTTTCTTCAGACGGACAGCTTGTTTTGCTTGATATAAACCTTCCAATGTATGACGGATATTATATATGCCGGGAAATACGAAAAAAATCAGACATACCCATTATAATGATTACAAGCAGAGACAGCGAGCTGGACGAGCTTATGAGTATGAATCTGGGTGCTGATGATTTTATTGCAAAACCATATAACACCCAGATACTCCTTGCAAGAATAAGCTCTCTTCTTAAACGAGCTTACAAGATCTCTCCAGCACAGAATTTAGATGTTGGCGGTGTAACGCTGAACACGTCCAACGGAGTTATTTCATTTAACGGAAAGAGCTGCGAGCTTACCAAAAATGAGCATAAGATATTGCAGCTTTTAATGAACAATCAAGGGAAAATCATATCAAGGACCGAAATAATGAATATGCTTTGGCAGTCGGAAGAATTTGTAGATGAAAATACCCTTACCGTTAATGTAAATCGGCTTCGCCGAAAGCTTTCTGAAATAGGCGTTGAGGATTTCCTCAAAACAAAGAGAGGACAGGGCTATTACATATGAAACTTGCAGATTACTTAAAATCTAAAGCTTTAAGCATTGTTTTATTTATCGTCATACTAATTGCTGTTTTTGCTGTAATGAGAATATACTTTATTCCCCATTATACTATTTTTTATACGCTTATCATCATTTCCGCAGGATTTCTTATTCCGTTTCTGCTGGAATTTTTCAAAAAAAGAAACTTTTATGGAAATTTAGATAAAATCACAGACAAGCTGGACAGACCGTATCTGTTGTCAGAAATTATTGATAAGCCAAATTTCTTTGAAGGCAGAAAGCTTTACGATGTTTTAAAGCTTGGCAATAAGTCAATGAACGATGAAATAGCAAAATATAAAATCAGCACCAATGAGTATCAGGAATACGTTGAAAAATGGGTGCACGAGATAAAAACACCCATTGCTGCCTGTAAGCTGGCTGTGGAAAACCGCAGTGAAAATTCATGGGCGGAATTGTCGGAGGACTTGGACAAAATAGAAAAATACGTTAATCAGACACTTTTTTATTCAAGAGTTAACAATGCCGAAAAGGATTATATAATAAGAAAGCATACTCTTAATGAGCTTGTGGCAAATTCTCTGAAATCCAATTCAAAAACGCTTATCAGAAACGGTTTTTCTATAAAACGTGAAAGCCTTGATATAACCGTTATGACTGATGAAAAGTGGATATCATTTATCCTTGACCAGATCATATCCAATAGTGTAAAATATAAAAAAGAAAATCCTGTTATATCATTTTCGGGACGGAAAACGGAAAACGGTGTATTTTTAAAAATATCCGATAACGGCGTGGGAATATCCGCCGAAGACCTGCCCAGAATATTTGAAAAAAACTTTACGGGCGGCAACGGAAGACTTAACAGCAGATCTACAGGCTTTGGACTGTACTTATGCAAAAAACTGTGCGATAAAATGGGAATTGATATTTCCGCTGAATCTCAGCAAGGTATTGAAACTGATATTTCAATCTTTTTCCCGAAGAATCAGATGACAGATGTGTAAAACGATTATGTAGACAAATCCATTTGTACAAAATCTATAACCGGAGCGTAGACGGAATAATCACATGATAGTTTTATTAACGGAAAA
>JBJFBR010000136.1:0-2288 GCA_051888545.1 Oscillospiraceae bacterium | reverse complement strand
ATTTTATTCAAATTAATTTTCATTAAATCTTCCAAAAAACATTTAACTGCAAAAAGCAATCATTCAATAGTTTGTAAATAAACTTCAAAACCAATTTGTATTAAAGTTTAGGTCCACCCTTTTTAAAGGGTGGTTAGGGTTGAGGGGACAAAGTCCCCCATCGCTGTCCGCAGACAGCGAAATCCCCTTTCATCGACGCTCCGCATAGAGTGAATTTTAAAATAGTCCAGTGGACTATTTTAAAAGAGGGGCATGCCCTGCACGAGAGGGCTGCCCCTTAAATAAGCTAGAATAGATTTGTCTATAGACTGCGGGATGCTTAAAACAAGCATCCCATATTTTTTAATTGAGTCCCAGGAATTCCAGGTACTGCTTTCTCGGCATATTACGCTCATTAACCGAAGTTTCCTTCAGTTTTCCGCCCTCGCTCATTCGATACTGAATTGCAAGAGTCTGATTGCCGCTGTCATCAGTTTTTATTGTCCAGCCAACATCAGGAACAACTCCTCGCTGACCTTTGCTGGAAATAGTTTTTCTGATACCCTTTTGTTCAAGAGTAAAGAATCCAAGCTGTATATCCTGTCCGTAAGGCACAACATATATTTTAACTGCACCTTTATCGCTGTCCTTGACATCGCAGATATAGAAACGGTATTTTCCGTCAGGAGATATGGTGTTTTCCGGAGCCGTTACCTGAGCAATTTTGTCCATACTGCCCTCGTAAATTTTATATACGCTGGTCTGAGGATCCAGATTTGTTGTAAGTTCAGTTTCAACAGAAGTTGTAGCGAACAGTATATTGCATAGGACAACCGCAACTATGCCCACAACATAAATCAGTAAGTAAATTGTACCCACAACAACTTTAAGCGTTTCATTGTTGCTGGCAAAGAAAAACATTACCAACGCAACAATAAACGGCGGTACAATCAGTACCCAGTTGCCCATATTGAACACTACAAGCATAAATACTATAATCGGGAAAATCATACTTAGAAAACGTGTAAGAAATTCGTGACGGGTGAGAATCATCAGCCCAAGGAAAATCAGGTTCAGTAAAGTATATACCGTAAAGAACATTGCCTCAGTATTTTCATTAAAGCTTAAATGATACAAAAAAGTTGCAAAAGAGATAAAACCCATAAGTACAACATATATAATACAAAAAACGGATACCGACCGTTTTACCCATACATTTGAAAAGAAACCTTTCATATTTACGCTCCTGCCTTTAAGGCAAGACCTCCTTTCGGATATATTGCAAAAAACATAATAATTCCAATATTACTATTTTAAACGATATTCAGACAAAAATCAATAGCTGCGGACTATTTTTAAGAAAAAATTTGTTTTACTCCATTAATTCCACAATTATGCTGTTAGATACCAGAAAGCCCTTTGGCGTCAGCGAGACCGCCTTGTTGCTGACTTGGCAGTACCCTGCTTTTTCAAGAGCTATGGCTTTCTGAAATATATTGTCTCTTGTATTTTTTCCTCCAAGTGCTTCAATTTTCTCAAACTCCGCACCTGTTTTCAGCCTTAAAGACAGCATAATATATTCTTCCAGCTTGTCTGTAAAATTATCATCACCAATCTCGGTCTGAAATTCATCGCTGACAAACTTACCCACATCTTTCGGAATATAAAATCTCCTGCCTTTATACATTGAATAAGCCGCCGGACCTATGCCGATATAGTCCTCACCCTGCCAGTATTTTAAGTTGTGAAGGCTTTCAAAACCCGACTTTGCGAAATTTGATATTTCATACTGTGCAAAGCCTTTTTGCTCCAGAAGTTCCACTGTCTTTAAATACATATCGCTCAACAAATCATCATCTGCAATAGCATCTCTTATGCATTCGCAGTCAAAAGGCGTGTTCTCCTCAATTTTCAGCATATAAGCGGATATATGAGTAATCGGCAGATCTGAAAGAAGATTAAGCGTCTGAACAAGCGAATCCATACTTTGATGAGGTATTCCAAGCATTACATCGCAGGAAATATTGTCAATGCCTGCTTTTCTGGAGTTATATACAGCCTGCTCAGCCAATTCAAAGCTGTGCAGCCGTCCAAGCTCTTTCAGCTGTCGGTCATCAGCCGACTGTACCCCGAAAGAAATGCGGTTTATCCCTGCATTTTTGTATTCTGCAAGCTTTTGAAAGCTGACAGTGCAGGGATTAGCCTCCAGCGTAATTTCAGCATTCTCCAGGCCAAAGCTTTTCCTTGCAGCCAGAACTATATTTTCTGTTTGTTCAGGCTCAAGCAATGAAGGCGTTCCGCCGCCGAAA
>JBJFBR010000135.1:0-2292 GCA_051888545.1 Oscillospiraceae bacterium | reverse complement strand
TATTTTCGTTGCATAACAAAAGCGACCAAGATTGCTCTTAGTCGCTTTGTATAAATTATATTTATAAATTTTGTCTAACTTATTCGTCAGCCAAATTCCACAGTCCTATTTTCTTTTTAATATTTTCTTTCTAAACCAATTTACATACAGATTAATTAATTGCCCTAAAGCGAAATCATATATTAAAAATACTATATTTGCTAAAGCAAGCATTACAACCGCAGCATATTTACCAAATTTCTCTAAACCTTCAAACAAATCAACGGATGTAATCAAATTAACAAATATGAAATAAAACAATAACATTGCAGCATTGAATACAAATATCTTTATTATCCAAGCTAAAATTTTGTTTTTCCAATGATCTAAGTAAAACTTTAATATAGGGTAATAACCCATAAATAGTACAAACAACAAAATTGCTTCATAGTTTGGTGTCATAAGAAAACACAGTACACTAACTGCAGCATAAGTTACTATTGCCCATTTTGTACCAGTTTCAACAATCATTATTACCATCAGGAAACCTGCAAATGCCGGAATAGCGTAATCAAGTGTTGGAAGCATTCCGGTACAGAACATCATAGCCAGACAAATTGCTGTAATAATTCCGCCAAGAGAAATCCTGAAAGCAAGTTTGTTTTTCAAAATTCTGCACCTCTCATTAGCAGCAAGGAATTAAGTCTCCGCCCATAGCCTCGCAACAGCAATCAGCACAACATAGTGAAGAACAACAATTCATAGCACTATTGACATTATTCATTCCGCCTGTAGGATCACCCTGCATATAACCGCTCTGATTCTGATTCATTTGATTTAATACTGAACGATATTCCATATTAGTAGGTTCCATATTAACAGCAACAGAAAAATTCTGATATGCTTCATTAAGCCATCCTCTTTTATAGCAGATGCTTCCCTTTAAAAAATACCATTCAGCATTTCTCATTTGATTAGGAACACTGTTAAGCATTGATTCGGCATTAGTAATATTACCGGTTTGTATCATTCTTCTTATGTCATAGTAATTAACTCCGGAATATCCTGAACCTGAATTGTTTCCACCGTTACTATAATAGCTGTTAGATCTGCGAGAATTAACTATGGAGTCATATGCTTCGTTAATTTCGGTCATCTTCTCTTCTGCAATATCTCTGAGATTACTGTCCTCATATTTATCAGGATGATATTTTTTTACAAGCTCCTTATATGCTTTTTTAATCTCTTCATCAGAAGCATTTGGTGATACGCCCAACACCTGATATGGATCTTTATTCATTCCTATTTTTCCTTTCATTTCGTCTGTTGAATTTTCCATCTTCCACAAGCTGAAAAACATTTTTCAATCCTAAATATACGATGTTATCAATAATTGGTTTATACATTTCTGTATTTAGTTTGACATATACATTAGCCAGTTCACCCAAGGTGAAATATACGCTATCATGCACATATTCTTTTATTTTATTAAAAAGTTCATCATCAATGGATTTTCTTTTATTATTGCTATCAAAAATCAGAAGCAATGGATTATAATGACCTTTTTTGTAATCACGTTTTACATCATCAAGTGCATCACAAAGATATATAAACCTTCCTAGCAGATAACCAAAACGCTGCATATCGCTTTTGCGGTCATCATCAACAAGCTCACCTGCAATAGCTTCCATAATTTTTGCCGTTGGCTCACAGGCAAGATCTATTTTAGCACATTTTTCTGATTCGATTTTTCTTTGATATTCCATTTGGGTTTCAATTGTTTCAGATAGCTCTTTGTATTTTGCTTTTGCTTTTTTGTACGGCTTTTTATAAAAAGGCAAAAGCATTGAAGAGATAAAACTATGACCCTTATCCTTATCATACAAGTCATCTTTTAACTTATGGTAAGTAAGCAAAACTGCAGCATATGATGAATATTCAAGTCCTTGATTACAGCCGACACAAAAGGATTTTGTCAACGGGTGAGCAATACATCTTTCACGCTGGCCACAAGTTTTAACATTATTAAGCGAAAGATTCATTAATGTTAAAAATACGAAGTCATAGCTAAGTGCAAATCGTGGAGCAAGCCCGAAATTGCTGCCGATAGTTTTGCAAAGACCACAGTACAGTCCTTTATAAATATCATATTCGTACATTCTCAGATATGGTTTAAACGGCCTTATATATCCAAACATAGCTTTACTCCTATGATAATAAGTATACACCTTAATTGTGTATATTTAATGATAAGCAATTACATTATACGATTTTACCTTATATTTGTCAATAGCTGTACAAAATAAAGTAACG
>JBJFBR010000134.1:0-2294 GCA_051888545.1 Oscillospiraceae bacterium | reverse complement strand
AAGAAAGGAACGATATTATGAATGCATTGATTGTATGTAAACAGTTAAACGAAAACTTATCAGTATTGGGAAAAGATATGCCGACTGCTCTGCTGGATATTACAGGGAAACCTCTTATAAGCTATATCTTAGAGCAGGTTTGCAAAGCTGAAATAAAGAAAATTTATATTCTTTCAGAAGAATATGAACAGCAAATTGAAAATGCTGTCGGAAATAAATATAATAATATACCCATTGAATATATGGATAATTTCAGTTTTGGGACGTTTGAATTTTTTGACAGTGATGATTTAATTATGATAAGGGCTGACTGTCTTTTTAATTTTGACTTTAACAAAATAATTAAGTTTCATCAAAAGCAAAAATATGATTATACATCTGTAACTACAGAAAATAATATATATACCGGAATCAATATTATTTCCAAGCATATGCTTCAAAAACTAGATTTAAGCGAGATGACAAAAGATGAACAAAGCACACAGCTTTATAAAGAAAAAGGCTATTTTCAGAAAATATGCAATACGGCCGATTTTCTGAAGTGGCAGAATGATATGTTAAATGGTATTACCGGCATAGAAATTAAAGCAAAATCGTCACATAAATCTATATATTCAGAAAGTGATAACAATTTCAATGGGGTATCTATAATTCCACCTGTATATATAGGCAAAAATGCAGTTATAAAATCAGGTTCTGTAATTGGACCAAATACTGTTATATCTGAAAATTCGATTATTGATTCAAGAGCCACCATAGAAAACAGCTATATTGGCAGTCATTCTGTCATAAAATCAAAAGCACAGATTGATAATTCAATAATTTGCTGCGGAGCACATATCGGCAATAATGCAATAATAAATAAAAATGCAGTTGTTGGTCAGAAGTGTATTGTTGGCCATAGCAGTAATATTGCCGAAGGAGTAAAGATATATGAAGAAAACATTATTGACTCGGGTGATGATGTTCAAAAAGATGTAAAACATGGCAAGCGCTTAAAATTTTATATTGATGATAATGGGAAATGCTGTTTTCTTGAGAAAGATGTTTTGCCGGATAAAATTGTAAAACTTGGTATGGCAATAGGAACATCAATCAATACTTCAAGAACTGTAGTTATAGGCTGTGGATTTTCCGAGACCTCGAAACATTTTTCGGATTGTCTTTCAGCAGGTATATCAGCTACCGGAATTAAAGTGTACAATATTGCTCAGTGTACAGAAAACCAGATTATATTCTCAGTAAAGAAGATAAGTGCTTTTTTAGGCTGCTATATTGATGCTGCTAATATTCTGAGGGTTACTGTAAAAGGTAAATGCGGTGTTAATTTACCGGACAAAATTATTAAAGATATTGAAAGTATGTATAATTCATCAACTTTTAGATGCGTAGATTATAAAAGCTATGGAAAAATTTGCAGTATGACTGATTCAAAAGAGCTTTACAGCGACTTTCTCAAAGGCATTCTGCCGGCTAAGTTTAAATCTATAAATGCTGATGTAAGATGTTCAGATATGAATATAAGCAATATTTCTGACAATCTGATCAGACCGTTAAATAATGTAGATGGCGAGCATATAGTATTTCAGCTTTCATCAAATGGTGAATCATGTACAGCTTATACGGAAAGCACAGGGTATGTATATCCTGAAAGACTTTTGCTTTTAGGCATTAAAATTTGCTTTGAAAATAGAATACCTATAGCTTTACCCTATACCTTTCCTTCTGAAGCCGAAACGTTAGCTGAAAAAAATGATGGTATAATATATAGATATAATGGTGATATAAGCACCAAAGAAGGTTTAAAAGCATATCAAGTATCTCACAGAGCAGACAATATGTTTATAAACGACGGTTTAATGTTGGTATGCATGATTTGTGATTATCTTAACGAAAAAAATCTGACATTTGAACAAGCTATGAAAGAAATTCCTGAATTCAGTTATGTTGAAAGATATATCAGCGTAAGTAATAATAAAGAGCATATTTATCATAAGCTTAAAGCAGCAGGCAATGAGCTCAGATTTCAAGGTGTAAATTCCAAAGCAATAGTAAAACCTTTGAAACAAAATATGGGTATTATGCTTTATGCTGAAAGTTATAAAGCGGAACAGGCTTCAGCAATCTGCGACGAAATTGAAAAAAGGCTGAAGGAAATGGAAAATGGCATAGAAAGAGACAATACAGAACCTAATAAACTTGACAAACAGTAAATAAAAGTGTAGAATATAAATAGATGTTTTTGTTCTGAATGATTGTCGCCAGACAATTCAATTTTAAGATGAAATGCTAGT
>JBJFBR010000133.1:0-2308 GCA_051888545.1 Oscillospiraceae bacterium | reverse complement strand
TACATTTATTTCACTCCGTCTTCCTTTCTTGGTACGGAAAAATGTCTGCATCCCCAAATATTGCTCTTGCCCTTACAATTTCCAACACTCCGGTAAATGAGGTTGAACCAAGAGTAAAAGCTATTGCACAAAAGTTAAATATTACTGATGTACTTAACAAGTATCCTTATCAGATGTCAGGCGGTCAGAAACAAAGAGTTGCTTCGGCTCGTGCGGTAATTACCAATCCTCATCTTGTGCTTGCAGATGAGCCGACAGGTGCACTTGATTCTAAATCTGCAAGACAGCTTCTGGAGACTTTTGACAAGCTAAACCAAGAGCTTTCAGCTACTATACTTATGGTAACTCACGATGCCTTTTCTGCAAGCTATTGTCAGAGAATTATTTTTATAAAAGACGGAAAGCTTTTTACAGAGATCAGAAAGGGAACTGACAGCCGCAAAGAATTTTTCAACAAGATCATCAATGTGGTAACACTTCTCGGAGGTGACAGTGATGATGACTGCTAAGCTGGCTTTTAAAAATCTGAAAAAAAGTTTTAAGGATTATACCATATATTTTCTCACCATTGCTTTAGGAGTCTGTCTTTTTTATGTATTCAATTCAATAGACAGTCAGGAATCAATGATAAAGCTTAGTGATGACACCAGAGATTATTTCAAGCTGCTTGTTGAGATGATAGACGGAATGTCAGTTTTCGTGGCAGTGATTCTTGCATTTCTTATAATATACGCAAATAAGTTTCTTATTAAAAGACGTAAAAAAGAGCTGTCCATATATATGCTTTTGGGAATGGAAAAGGGAAAAATATCATCAATTATTGTTTTTGAAACACTCTTTTCGGGCTTGATTGCTATGGTTGTCGGACTGTTGGTTGGAATATTTGCTTCACAGGGTTTATCAGTGATAATAGCAAATATGTTCAAAGCAAAGGTCAAGGCATTTAATTTTACTTTTTCAAGTACTTCGCTGATTAAAACGCTTATATACTTTGGTCTGATTTTTGCGATTGTAATGATTTTCAACGTAATTAACATTACACGCTGCAAGCTTATTACTCTTATTCAATCGGGAAAGAAGAATGAAGTAGGAAAGGTCAAGAGTTTTTGGCTTTCAATGATATTGTTCATTCTTGCCTGCGGATGCATTGGCTTTGCATACAACAGGATTCTGAAAAACGGATTTATGGAGCCTAACAGAGACTTTAAGCTTGCAATAGCTTTCGGCACAATAGGTACTTTTTTATTCTTTATATCCATGTCGGGATTTCTGCTGCAAATAATAAAGAAAAGCAAAAGGCTTTACTACAAAAATCTCAATATGTTCACTTTGCGTCAGTTTTCCAACAAGGTGAATACAAACTGCATTTCAATGACTATAATATCTATTATGCTTCTTTTGACTATTGGCATACTGGCCTGTGCAATGAGCATGAACAGAGCAATGAACCTCAGCCTTGAGAAAAACAATCCTCAGGACGCATCATTTTTCAGCGGAAAAATTTATAACATTACTGATGACGGCAAGGTTGATATGGGTAGTCAAAAGCTTTGCACAAAAGAATTTTCCGAAGACCCTGACATTAGAAAAATAGTAAAAGACAGTACAATAGTAAACAAATATATTACCGGTCATACTTTCAGGGACCTTATTGGAACAGATGAACAGGATATTCCTTTAAGCGAAGAACAACCTATAGAGTGCATAACCCTTTCCGATTACAACAATGTAATGAAAATGCGTGGACAAAAACCATTGAAGCTTGCTGATGATGAATATGCACTTGCATGCAATTCAAGCGAGGTAAAGAAATTTTATGATCTTGATAATATGCCTGATCTGGAGATAAATGGCAAGATTATGAAATACAACAAAGGCGGTTTAGTTGATGTACAGATTGAAAATATGCCTCAGCCGGCAACATTTTGTACAATTATAGTTAATGATGAAAATGCAGACAATTTAATTCTTGCAGGCGCAACTTACCTTATGAACTTCAAAAACGGTGAAAGAGATTTTGATACATTTAAAAAAGCTGCTGAAAAGGAAGAATACACAAATGACGAGGACTTTTCAGCTATATATACAATGGCTTACACCAAGCAGGATTCAGCTGACGCTTGTGCAGGAATATCTGTAATTGCAACATTTTTAAGCATTTATATAGGAATTGTATTCCTCATTTCAAGCTGTGCTGTATTAGCTTTGCAGCAGCTTTCGGAAAGCACAGACAATGCCTTCAGATACAAGCTTTTGAGAAAAATCGGTGCAAGTTCCAAGAGCCTTTCACAGGCGCTGTTCAGACAAA
>JBJFBR010000132.1:0-2316 GCA_051888545.1 Oscillospiraceae bacterium | reverse complement strand
AACATAACGTTTTTATCACAGTTTTCGTTTTTACAGAAATTCTTTCGCAGAGCCGCTTTAACCCTGCCAGCCACCGTCAACACGAAGAATCTGACCGCATATGTACTGAGCATTGTCTGAGGCTAGGAACAAAGCGGCTTTAGCAATATCATCAGGCAGACCGATTCTGCCTGCAGGGATTTCGCCGACTATCTCATCAATATCCGATGAAGATAGCCCGGCGTTCATTTTTGTGTCTATCATTCCGGCGGAAATTGCGTTTACATTAATGCCGCTGGGTGCGGTTTCCTTTGCAAGAGCTTTTGTAAATCCAATCAATCCGGCTTTTGCAGCAGAATAAGCCACCTCACAGGAAGCACCGAATTCCCCCCATACAGAAGTTATGTTTATGATTTTCCCGTGGTGATTGTGTATCATACTTGGCAAAACAGCTTTGGAACAAATCATTGCCCCAATGAGATTTACATTTATAAGCCGGCATATTTTTTCATCGCTCAGGTCGGTAAAAAGGTTTATATCTGCTGTTCCCGCATTGTTTATTAATATTTCAATACTGCCTAAAGTTTCTTTGATTTGAGAAATGCAAAGGCTGATGCTGTTGCTGTCTGAAATGTCACAGTGAAATGCCTGAGCAATTCCACCCTTTGAGTTTATTTCACAGGCGATTTTTTCAGCAGAGTCTTTGCTGGAATTGTATCCTATGGCAACGGGATATCCCGCATTTGCAAATTCTCTGCAAATAGCTGAACCTATTCCTCCCGAACCTCCCGTTACAAATACTACGTTTTTCATTTTTTTATTCCTTTCCGTATAAGTAAACAGGGGCGACCGTAAATCGCCCCTGAGACTGTTTAATCATTGCTTTTTCTGCTGAGTATTCTTACCAGAAGTCTGAGTACACGGGCATATAAGTATATCATGCTGATAATCAGGCTGTATGCAGCGTACCATTCGTATTTCTTAGAGCAGCCGTTCTGCACAATGCTTGTAATGTAATCAAAGTCATCAACTACCAGAAATGCTCCCATAAGCACTCCGAGAAAAGCAAAAACAATGCCCAGAGGACCTTGCTGAACAGATGAAATAACTCTGACCAGTGCAGAATTCGGTGCTGCAAGTACCAGAATAAAATATATGACCGATGCAATAAGAGTTACAAGCAATGCTGTGTATATTATTCCGCGAATCTTGCTGCCGATTTTTACTATTCCTGTCTGATAAAGCAAAAACATTACACCCACAATAAGTACAGTCAGAAGCAATGCTTCCACTACAATCCCTCTGTACTGTGCTGCAAAAAGATATGATGTAAATGTCAATCCATATCCCATACAAGCGGTATATATGGTGCCGAAAACAGGCACAGTGCTTGGTACAAATCCTGCAACCAGTGCACTGATAACACCTATGATGTCAGCTGCGATGTAAATCATCATTTCTGTATTGGAAAATACTGTTTCACCGCTGCCTGATGTACCTGAAAGAGATGAATGGAGCCAGAAAAATGCAAGAACGCTTAAAACTATAATTGCGAGAAAATATCCCACCTTTAAGCCAACTGATACAAAGGAGGCTTTTTCTCCTTGCATAACATCATTGTATTTGGACATTCGTCTTATAACCGGATTGCTGCTTGAAGAGCTGTAGAAATTGTTTGTCATAAAAATCTCCTTTACAAAATTGTTTTATATTTCTGTTATTCCCAAATTATTATGTTAATATGATATCACCGAAAGAATGAAATGTCAACGATAATTATATATACATACAATTACTTGACGATAATATTTTTTTATGATATAATAAATTTTAGTTGTTGAATTGTCACTATTTAAATGTGATATTGTTCATACAGCAAAGCTGAATTCGCTCGTTCGTATTCACAGGTCGTTTATATGTTATTGCTTGTGTAGCACAGTTGAGTAGTGAAATTCAGCAAAGCTGAATTCGCTCATTCGTATTTGCAGATCGTTTATATGTTAATACTTGTGTAGCACAGTTGTGTAGTGAAATTCAGCAAAGCTGAATTCGCTCATTCGTATTTGCAGGTCGTTTATATGTTAATGCTTGTGCAGCACAGTTGTGTAGTGAAATTCAGCAGAGCTGAATTCGCTCATTCGTATTTGCAGGTCGTTTATATGTTAATGCTTGTGTAGCACAGTTGGTAGTGCAGCTCATTCGTAATGAGCAGGTCGCAGGTTCGAGTCCCGTCACAAGCTCCAATCCCATGTCTTACATGGGATTTTTTCATATATACTTCGAAAACAAAAAAATACCTGATATCTTAATGATACCAGGTATTTTGGTGAGCTATCG
>JBJFBR010000131.1:0-13185 GCA_051888545.1 Oscillospiraceae bacterium | reverse complement strand
GTTGTTCTTAAGGAAAAGGAATAAGCTGAAAGAGGAGGTAAACTATGGGCCAGAAAGTAAATCCACATGGATTAAGAGTCGGTGTGATAAAGAATTGGGATTCCCGTTGGTTTGCAGATAAGAGCACTTTCGGTGACACACTCGTTGAGGATTACAATATTCGTAAATATATATTGAAAGCTCTTAATACAAGAACTAAGAATCCTGAAAGCAAATCAGTATATGCAGGTGTTCCAAAAGTTGAAATTGAAAGATTCGCTGATAACGACGGCGGCGAAAGAGTAAAGATTCACATTTACTGTGCAAAGCCGGGTATCGTAATCGGAAGAGGCGGAGCTGAAATTGAAAAGCTTCGTGCAAATCTTGAAAAGCAAATCGGCAAAAAGGTTGCAATCAACATCATCGAAGTAAAGCAGCCTGATATCAATGCACAGCTCGTTGCTGAAAAAATTGCACACGATCTCGAAGACAGAATTTCATTCAGACGTGCAATGAAGCAGGCAATCGGCAGAGCTATGAAGCTCGGTGCTAAGGGTATCAAAACAAGAGTTTCCGGTCGTCTCGGCGGTGCGGAAATCGCAAGAGCAGAAAGCTATCACGAAGGAACTATTCCACTTCAGACAATCAGAGCCGATATTGATTACGGTACTGCTGAAGCACATACAACTTACGGCCGTTTGGGCGTAAAGGTATGGATCTACAGAGGAGAAGTTCTTAAGGGTGAAGTTGCTCCGTCAGATTCAAAAGAGAAATCAGAAAGAAGACGTCCAAGAAGAAATAACAACAATGGCCGTCGTGATTTCAACAAGGCTAAAAAAGAAGGAGGTAACAACTAATGCTGCTTCCAAAGAGAGTTAAATACAGAAGAGTTCAGCGTGGCAGAATGAAGGGTAAAGCTACAAGAGGTAACACTATAACTTATGGTGAGTACGGCTTGCAGGCTACACAGCCGGGTTGGATCAAATCAAATCAGATAGAAGCTGCCCGTGTAGCTATGACAAGATATATCAAGCGTGGCGGACAGGTATGGATTAAAATTTTCCCTGATAAGCCGGTTACTGAAAAGCCAGCAGAAACCCGAATGGGTTCCGGAAAAGGTTCTCCTGAATATTGGGTAGCTGTTGTTAAGCCGGGCAGAGTAATGTTTGAAATCTCCGGCGTATCTGAAGAAGTTGCAAGAGAAGCTTTGAGACTTGCAATGCACAAGCTTCCAATTAAATGCAAAATAATCAAAAAAGAAACTCAGGAAACGGGTGGTGAGCAATAATGAAGGCAAATGAACTCAATGATTTATCAATAAGCGAGCTGGAAGAAAAGCTTGCTGCACTTAAAGAAGAGCTTTTTAACCTTCGTTTTCAGCATTCTGTAAATCAGTTGGAAAATCCAATGAGATTAAAGGAAGTTAAGAAGGATATTGCTCGTGTTAAGACATTCATTCGTAAGCAAGAGTCCGAAAATCAGTAATTCGAGAGGAGGATTTTACTGTGAGCGAAAGAAATCTAAGAAAAACCAGAGTTGGCAAGGTTGTATCTAACAAAATGGATAAGACAATCGTTGTTGCAATCCAGGATAACGTACAGCATCCACTCTATAAGAAAATTATCAAGAGAACTATTAAGCTTAAGGCTCATGATGAAAACAATGTCTGCAATATCGGCGACAAGGTAGAAATCATGGAGACACGTCCTCTCTCAAAAGACAAGAGATGGCGTCTTGTAAAGGTTCTTGAACAGGCTAAGTAATTAATCAACAGGTTGTCGGCAGACCTACTGCCGAAACCTTCATAGTTATGAAAGGAGGAACGCACTGTGATACAAATGCAAACAAGCCTTAAAGTTGCTGATAACTCAGGAGCTAAGGAACTTATGTGTATCAGAGTTTTGGGCGGAACACGCAGAAGATATGCAAATATCGGAGACGTTGTTGTTGCTTCGGTTAAAAAAGCAACACCAGGCGGCGTTGTTAAAAAAGGCGATGTTGTAAAAGCAGTAATCGTTCGTTCAGCTAAAGGTCTTCGTCGTGCAGACGGAACATATATCCGTTTTGACGAAAACGCTGCTGTTATTATTAAAGATGATAAGAATCCGAGAGGAACACGTATTTTTGGACCGGTTGCTAAAGAACTTCGTGATAAGGATTATATGAAGATCCTTTCACTCGCACCGGAAGTACTTTAATTGGGAGGTGTCGTTATAATGAATAAAGTTCACGTTAAAACAGGCGACACTGTCGTTATTCTTTCCGGAAAGGATAAAGGCCAGAAGGGCAAAGTTCTTCAGGTATCTCCTAAGGAAGGTAAAGTAATCGTTGAAGGCCTTAACATTGCTACTAAGCACGTTAAGCCAAGAAATGCTCAGCAGCAGGGCGGCATCGTAGAAGCAGAAGCAGCTATGTATGCTTCAAAGGTTCAGGTTGTATGCCCTAAGTGCGGAAAGCCTACAAGAATCGCTCATAAGATTCTTGAGGACGGAACCAAGGTCAGAGTTTGTAAGAATGCTGACTGCGGCGAACAGTTTTAATTGGGAGGAGAATTTACGATGTCTAGATTAAAAGAATATTATGTTAGCACCGTAGCTCCTGCTATGATGAAGAAATTTCAGTATGCTAACGTTATGCAGATTCCAAAGCTTGACAAGGTTGTAATTAATGTCGGCTGTGGTGCTGATAAGGATAACAAAAAGGTTATCGACGCTATTATGACTGATCTTGCAGCAATCACAGGTCAGAGACCGGTAGTCTGCAAGGCTAAGAAATCAGTTGCTAACTTCAAACTGAGAGACGGTCAGATAATCGGCGTAAAGGTTACTCTTAGAGCAGACAGAATGTATGAATTCGTTGACAGATTGTTCAATGTTGCATTCCCACGTGTAAGAGACTTCAGAGGAATCAATCCTAACTCATTCGACGGAAGAGGAAACTATTCAACAGGTATTAAGGAACAGTTGATTTTCCCTGAAATCGAATATGATAAAATTGATAAGGTTCGTGGTATGGATATTAACTTTATCACAACTGCAAATACAGACGAAGAAGCAAAGGAGCTGCTCACATTGTTCGGTGCTCCATTTGCAGATAAGTAAGACTTGAGGAGGAAGTAAAATGGCTAAAAAATCCATGATTAATAAGCAGCAGGCTAAGCCTAAGTATTCCACCCGTGCTTACAATAGATGTAAAATCTGTGGAAGACCACACGCATATCTGAGAAAATTCGGTATTTGCCGTATTTGCTTCAGAGAATTGGCTCACAAGGGTCAGATTCCAGGAGTTAAAAAGGCAAGTTGGTAAAGGAGGTTAACAAGCATGCAAATTACTGATACAATAGCTGATTTATTGACCAGAATTCGTAATGCAAGTTCTGCAAAGCACGCAACAGTTGACGTTCCTGCATCCAATATGAAGAAGTCTATAACACAGATTCTTTTGGACGAGGGTTATATCCAGGACTTCAAAATCATTGAGGACGGTAAGCAGGGTATTATAAGAATTACTCTTAAATATGATGAGAATAAAAACTCCGTAATTTCAGGACTCAGAAGAGTTTCTAAGCCTGGTTTGAGAATTTATGCAGGCTGCGAAGATATTCCTAAGGTAATGAAGGGATTGGGAATTGCAATCGTTTCAACATCTAAGGGTGTAGTTACTGACAAGAAGGCTCGTGAGCTTAATGTCGGCGGAGAAGTTCTCGCATTTGTTTGGTAAGGAGGACTAATATATGTCAAGAATCGGAATTAAGCCTATTAGTGTTCCTGCCGGCGTAGAAGTAACTGTTGCAGACGGTAACGTAGTTACAGTTAAAGGTCCTAAGGGTACACTTACAAAGACTTTTAATAAAGAAATTATTATCAAGAATGAAAATGGAGAGATTGTAGTATCTCGTCCTTCAGAGGATAAGTTCCACAAATCACTTCATGGACTTACAAGAACACTCATCGCCAATATGGTTGAGGGAGTAACAAACGGTTTTTCAAAGTCACTTGAAATCGTTGGTGTTGGTTACAGAGCTGCTAAGCAGGGTAACAACCTGGTAATGAATCTTGGATATTCACATCAGGTAATTGTTCCTGAAATTGAAGGTATCAAGATTGATGTACCACAGCCAAACCAGATCGTAGTTTCAGGTATCGACAAACAGGCAGTAGGTCAGTTTGCTTGTGAAATCCGCGAGAAGCGTCCACCTGAGCCTTATAAGGGCAAGGGGATTCGCTATACCGGTGAATATGTCATCCGCAAGGAAGGTAAAGCCGGTAAGGGTGCTAAGAAGTAATAAAAGGAGAGAATTATTATGGTGAAAAAGCTTGACAGAGCGAAGGCAAGAGCAAAAAGACACTATAGAGTAAGAAACAAGGTTTCCGGAACAGCTGAGTGTCCTCGCCTTAATGTATTCCGCTCCTCTAAGCATATATATGCACAGATCATCGATGACGTAAAGGGTGTAACACTTTGTTCAGCTTCATCAATGTCTAAGGACTTTGAGGGTAACGGCGGAAACAAAGAAGGTGCTCGTAAGGTTGGCGAGATGATTGCTAAGGCAGCTGCTGATAAGGGAATCGAAACTGTTGTTTTCGACAGAGGCGGATATCTCTATCACGGCCGTATTAAAGAGTTGGCAGACGGAGCTCGTGAAGGCGGACTCAAGTTCTAAAAGAGGAGGGTATACTTTTGGCTTTAATAGATGCTTCAAAATTGGAACTTAATGAAAAGGTAGTTGCTATTAACAGAGTATCAAAAACTGTTAAAGGCGGTCGTATCTTCAAGTTTGCAGCTCTTGTAGTTGTAGGCGACGGAAACGGCATTGTAGGTTTCGGTATCGGTAAATCAGGAGAAGTTCCTGACGCTATCCGCAAGGGTATCGAAGATGCAAAGAAAAACCTTATAAAAGTTTCACTTAAGGGAACAACAATCCCACACGAAATAATCGGAAAATTCGGTGCAGGCGAAGTTCTTATGAAACCTGCAGCAAAAGGTACCGGAGTTATCGCCGGAGGACCTGTCAGAGCAGTAGTAGAAATTGCCGGAATCAAGGATATCAGAACAAAGTCACTTCGTTCAAACAATCCTTGCAATGTAGTAAGAGCTACAATCAACGGCTTGGCTTCAGTAAGATCTGCTGAAGAAGTTGCTGCAAAGAGAGGCAAAACAGTAAAAGAAATAGTAGGCTAAGGAGGAAATTGCAATGGCAAACTTGAAAATCGAGTTGGTTAAAAGCCTTAACTCTAAGAGCAAGAAACAGATTGCAACAGCTCAGTCACTTGGTCTTAGAAAAATCGGTGCGGTAACTGTACAGCCCGATAATGCACAAACACAAGGTAAGATAAAGGTTATATCACATCTTGTAAAAGTAACCGAAGCGTAATGCAAGGAGGTGCTAATATATGAAATTGCACGAATTATCACCAAACCCGGGTTCAACAAAAGAATCAAAGCGTTTGGGCAGAGGTCACGGTTCGGGACAAGGCAAGACATCCGGTAAAGGTCATAAAGGTCAGAAAGCTCGTTCAGGCGGCGGAGTAAGACCGGGCTTTGAAGGCGGGCAGACAACACTTGCAAGACGTGTTCCAAAGCGTGGATTTAATAATATTTTTGCAACAGAGTATGCAATAGTAAACGTAGGCGATCTTGACAGATTCGTAGACGGAACAGTTGTTGATACCGAGCTTCTTATTGCATCAGGTCTTGTTAAGAAAGAACTTGACGGCGTAAAAGTACTCGGCAACGGTGAACTTTCAAAAAATATTACTGTTAAAGCAGCAGCTTTCTCTGCTTCTGCTAAAGAAAAGATTGAAAAGGCAGGCGGAAAGGCTGAGGTGATGTAATTGTGATAGAAACATTTCGTAATGCTTGGAAGACTCCGGAACTTCGAAAGAGAATTTTATTCACATTTTTTATCATCATCCTTTACAGAATCGGCGGTGCAATCCCTGTACCGTACCTCGATTCTGCAACATTGAGTACATGGTTCCAGGAAAACACGAACACAGGTAACTTCTTCAGTTATCTGAATGTTCTCTCAGGCGGTAACTTTTCAAAAGCTACTCTCCTTGCGTTATCCGTTTCACCATATATCAATGCACAAATTATTATTCAGTTATTGACTTATGCTCTTCCTCCGCTTGAAAGATTGGCTAAGGAAGGTGCGGAAGGCAGAAAGAAAATCAACAAGATTACTAAAATCCTGGCGATTGCAATTTCTATCTTCCAGGCGTGGGCATATTATCTTACACTTAAGAATTCAGCAGGTGCTGTTATGTATACAACCGGCTGGGAAAAGTGGTTTGCTGAAGTTGTTATTATTGCATGTTTTACAGCAGGCGGTATGCTTACAATCTGGCTTGGAGATTTAATAACTGACAAGGGACTCGGAAACGGTATTTCTTTGCTCTTGTTCGCAGGTATTATAGCAAGAGGTCCTGAAGCAGTATGGACACTCATTGAGCTTATGAAGACCGGAACAGCTAAGAATATGATTCTTGTTCCAATTATTCTTGTTGTATTTGTTCTTATGATTGCATTCATTATCTTTATGAACAATGCAGAAAGAAGAATTCCGATTCAATATGCAAAACGTGTTGTCGGCAGAAAACAGTACGGCGGACAAAATACTTTCATTCCAATCAAGATTGCAATGAGCGGCGTTTTGCCAATTATCTTTGCAATGTCATTTATGTCATTGCCATCCACACTTCAGCTGTTCATTCAGCCAAAGTCAGGAAGCTTCTACGATCACTTCCTTCAGTGGTTCAGCTATGACCATCCATTCTATGGATGCTTGTACTTCATATTGATCATTGCATTCAACTATTTCTACGTATCAATTCAGTATAATCCTGTAGAAATCGCTAACAACTTAAGACAGAACAACGGTGGTATCCCTGGTATCAGACCTGGCAGACCTACATCTGATTATATTAAGAGATGTTTGTCAAAGATTACTTTGGTAGGAGCTGTATTCCTTGGAATTATCGCTATCTTCCCAATTATCTTTGGTTCAATCACAAAGATTAACATTGCTATGGGCGGTACATCAATTCTTATCGTTGTAAGCGTTGCACTTGAAACTGTTCGTACATTGGAATCACAAATGATGATGCGTCATCACAAGGGATTTCTTGAATAATTAAGGAGAATATTTATGAATATTATTCTTTTGGGCGCACCTGGCGCAGGTAAGGGTACTCAGGCTGAAGTTATAAGCAAAGAGCTTAATATCCCTACAATTTCAACAGGTAATATGCTGAGAGCTGCTGTTAAAGCAGGTACAGAGTACGGCTTGAAGGCTAAGGCTGCTATGGACGCAGGCGATTTGGTTTCTGATGATATCGTAATTGGTATTCTTCAGGACAGAATCAAAGAGCCTGATGCTCAGAACGGTTTTATTCTTGACGGTTTTCCAAGAACTGTTCCTCAGGCAGAAGCTCTTGACGCTATGAATGTTCAGATTGACAAGGTAATCGAGATTTATGTTCCCGATGAAACAATTAAACAGAGAGTAAGCGGAAGAAGAGTTTGTCTTGACTGCGGAGCTACCTATCACGTTGACTTTAAACCAAGCAAGGTTGAAGGCATTTGTGATGTTTGCGGTAAGCCTTTGGTTGTTCGTAAGGACGATCAGCCGGAAACAGTTATCAGCAGATTGAAAACTTATCATGAACAAACAGCTCCATTAAAGGATTATTATGCTGCACAGGGTAAGCTTGTCACAGTTGAAGGTCAGGAAGATGTAGCTGATACATCAAAGGCCACACTTGCAGCAATAAAGGGCTAGTTTATATAATTTCAGGTGTTGTAACAATGATTCGAGTTAAATCAAACAAAGAACTTGAAAAAATGCGTTTGGCAGGTAAAATCACAGGCGGTGCATTGGTTGCCGCAGGTGAGGCTATCAGACCGGGCATGACAACCCATGAGCTTGATACTGTTATTCGCAAATATATTACATCTCACGGAGCAAAGCCAAGCTTTTTGGGCTATGGCGGATTTCCCGCCTCAGCCTGCATTTCCGTGAATGATGAGGTAATACATGGAATTCCCAATTCCCGAAAGCTTGTTGAGGGAGATATCGTGTCGGTGGATGTCGGGGCATACATTGACGGATACCACGGAGATTCATGTAAAACCTTTGCCGTCGGAAAAATTTCCGATGAAGCAAAAGCTTTGATGAAATCCACTGAGGATAGCCTTTATCTTGCAATAGATATGGTAAAACCCGGCATACGTCTGGGTGATCTCGGTGCGGCAATTCAAAAGCATAATGAGGACAACGGATACAGTGTTGTCCGTGAATTTGTGGGACATGGCGTAGGTCGCGATCTTCATGAAGATCCAGAGGTGCCGAACTATGGCAAGGCCGGTCACGGAATCAGACTTACTGCAGGAATGGTTATTGCTATTGAGCCAATGATCAATGCAGGAAAGGCTGCTGTGAAGACAATGCCTAACCATTGGACAGTAAAAACCTGCGACGGAAGCTTGTCTGCACATTTTGAGCATACAATCGCCGTAACCCCAGAAGGCGCAGTTATTTTAACTCAGCCTTAACGGAGTGTGGCGTTGTGAATATAGAGATTGGTTCTGTGGTAACGGCACTGGCAGGCCGTGAGAAAGGGTCCGTTTACGTTGCAGTCGGACAAGACGGCGGCTTTGTGTATTTGGCTGACGGAAAAGAGCGTAAGCTTGAAAAGCCAAAGAAAAAAAGCATAAAGCACATTTCACCTGCTATAAGTGTTATTGATATCACGGGACTGACAAACAAAAAATTGAGAAAGCTTATCGTGAACTTAAAACCCAAAGCTCAGGATTAGCTGACCGCAGCCTTTAATAAAGGAGAGGTATTAAAATGTCAAAAGAAGATGTAATCGAAGTTGAAGGAACAGTTGTTGAGGCATTGCCAAATGCAACATTTCAGGTAGAACTTCAAAACGGTCATAAGATACTTGCTCACGTTTCGGGAAAGCTGAGAATGAATTATATCAGAATAGTACCGGGAGATAAGGTAACGGTCGAGATGTCACCTTATGACTTGACAAAAGGAAGAATCACTTGGAGAGCTAAATAAGCTTTTCACAGACCAGAGAATTAAACATTCTTGTTGTTATATTTGAGGAGGTATTTCAATGAAAGTAAGACCTTCAGTAAAGCCTATGTGTGAAAAATGCAAGGTAATCAAAAGAAAAGGCAAAGTAATGGTAATTTGCCAGAATCCTAAGCATAAACAACGTCAGGGCTAACAAACCAATAATGGAGGTGCAGCTAAAAAATGGCTCGTATTGCTGGTATCGACCTGCCAAGAGATAAAAGAATCGAAATCGGTTTGACATATATCTATGGTATCGGTCAAAAAACTGCTACAAAAATTCTTGATGAAACAGGAGTAAATCCTGATATAAGAGTAAAAGACTTGTCAGAAGACGACTTGGCAAAGCTTCGTGATTATATTGACAAGAATCTTACAGTTGAGGGTGACCTTAGAAGAAATGTTGCTCTTAACATTAAAAGACTTGTAGAAATCGGCTGCTACAGAGGCGTTCGTCATCGTAAAGGTCTTCCTGTAAGAGGACAGAGAACAAAGACAAACGCAAGAACCCGTAAGGGACCTGTTAAGACGATTGCTAACAAGAAGAAGTAAGGAGGGTGTGAACAAATGGCTCAGCAGACAAAAAGAACAACGGTTCGTCGCCGTCGTGAAAGAAAAAATATTGAACAGGGACAGGTTCATATCCAGTCTACATTTAATAACACAATCGTAACTATTACTGATATGCAGGGAAATGCTATTTCCTGGGCATCAGCAGGCGGATTGGGCTTCAGAGGTTCAAAGAAGTCAACTCCATTTGCTGCTCAGACAGCTGCTGAAACAGCTGCAAGAGCTGCTAAGGAACACGGCCTTAAGAGCGTAGAAGTTTACGTTAAAGGACCTGGTGCCGGAAGAGAAGCTGCAATCAGAGCATTGCAGTCAGAAGAGCTTGAAGTAAAGCTTATCAAAGACGTTACTCCAATCCCTCATAACGGATGCCGTCCTCCTAAGAGAAGACGTGTATAATTAATCAGTTTGAGTTTGTAGTTTACTCAAAGTCGAATGAGCCGATAGCTTTTAAAGCTATCAGCTAAAGATTCGATATAACATTAAAAACGGAGGTATTTACTATGGCAGTAAGCAGAGAACCTATCCTTAAAAGATGTAAGGAATTAGGAATTAGCCCTATGGTAATGGGAATTGCTAAGGAAACTAAGAGAGATCCTAGTGCAAACAAGAGAAAGAAAGTTTCTGAATATGGTCTTCAGCTTAAAGAAAAGCAGAAGTTAAAGTTTATATATGGCGTACTTGAGAAACAGTTCCGTCATTATTTTGATATTGCTCAGAAGATGGAAGGTCAGGCCGGTGAAAATCTTATCACATGCCTCGAATCCAGACTTGACAATATAGTATTCAGAAGCTGTCTTGCAACTACAAGACGTGAAGCTCGTCAGCTCGTTTCACACGGACACTTCAATGTTAACGGTCAAAGAGTTGATATTCCTTCATACAGAGTTAAAGTCGGCGATGTTATTTCATTGAGAGACGGAAGCAAGAAGAGTGCTAAATTCAAGGAAATTGCAGAAACAACAGCAGGCAGAGTTACTCCTACATGGCTCGAAGTAGATAAGGAAAATCAGACAGCAAAGGTTGTTCGTATGCCAGTTAAGGAAGACCTTGACTATGAGATTGAAGAACATCTTATCGTCGAGTTGTATTCTAAATAATCTGACAAGTCTGATTACAGCTAAAAGATTGTTGGAATACTTTAAAACGTTTATTCGCATAAATGTTTGAGATTTAAACGGGAGGGTTTTTATGTTAGAAAAAATCGAAAAGCCTGAGATTGAAATAGCCGAGCTTAAAAGCAATGGTACCTATGGAAAGTTTATTGTAGAACCATTGGAGCGTGGCTATGGTACTACTCTCGGAAACAGTCTGAGAAGAGTACTGCTCTCCTCTTTGCCGGGTGTTGCAGTAACATCCGTAAAAATCGACGGTGTTCATCATGAGCTTTCAACTATTCCCGGTGTTAAGGAAGATGTTACTGAAATCATCCTTAACCTCAAGGGTTTAACTGCAAAGCTTTATGGAGAAGGTCCAAAAACCGTATATATTGAAGCTGAAGGCGAATGTGAAGTTACAGCCGGAGATATCAAAACAGATTCTGAAGTTGATATTCTTGTTCCGGATATGCACATTGCAACTTTAAGTGAAGGCGCTAAATTATATATGGAAATCGTGCTTGATATTGGCAGAGGCTATGTTTCTGCCGAAAAAAACAAGGCACTTTTACAAAATGCGCCAATCGGTGTAATTGCCGTAGACAGCATTTACTCACCTGTTTTGAAGGTAAATTATACTGTTACAAATACTCGTGTCGGACAAATAACCGATTTTGATAAGCTTATTCTTGAGCTTTGGACTGACGGAACTGTATCTGCAAAGGAAGCTGTTTCTTTGGCTGCAAAGCTTTTAACCGAGCATCTTAATATATTTATTGATTTATTTGATGACACAAGTGCTGTTGAGATTATGGTTGAAAAAGATGACAAGGGCAAGGAAAAGGTTCTTGATATGACTATTGAGGAGCTTGATTTGTCTGTTCGTTCATTTAACTGTCTGAAACGTGCAGGAATCAATACTGTTAACGATTTGATCGGCAAATCAGCAGAAGAAATGATGAAGGTCAGAAACCTTGGTAAAAAATCATTTGAAGAGGTTCAGGAAAAGCTTCGTTCATTGGGCTATGATCTCAATACAGAAGACGATAATTAAAGTAAGGAGTGAATATCTATGCCAGGCACAAGAAAATTGGGAAGAGCTTCTGACCACAGAAAAGCTATGCTCAGATCTATGGTTACCTATCTTCTCGAAAACGGTAAGATTGAAACAACTGTGACAAGAGCTAAAGAAGTCAGCGCTATGACAGAAAAGATGATTACTTTGGGTAAATCCGGAGACCTTCATGCTAAGCGTCAGGCACTTGCTTACATCACTAAAGAAAGCGTTGTTAAAAAGCTTTTTGATGAGATTGCCCCATCATACAGCGGACGCAACGGTGGATATACCAAGATTATTAAGACCGGTCCACGTCGTGGTGATGCAGCTGAAATGGCTATTATCCAGTTGGTATAATCATAAAGAAATAGGGGAGCAGTTATCTGCTCCTTTTTATTTTACAAGTATGTATAAAGTATGCCTATATTATTAATAAATATTTAAATGTGCAAAAATCTATTGACAACATTGCTTTGAAATGATATAATAATTAAGTCGATTACGAAAGACAAAATTTAATATTTGCGGCAGTGCTGGAATAGGCAGACAGGCACGTTTGAGGGGCGTGTGTCATTGACGTATGGGTTCAAGTCCCATTTGCCGCACCAGATAATGATTGAGAATCACTTTTGAGGTGGTTCTCTTTTTTTGTATGCAGAAGATAGGGTAATGGCTAAAAAGCAATTAAAATCGGGACTTTCTGCATATTCAGCTTGAAAAATTTTGATTGTAACTGTTGGTATTTCTTTGGAAGCCTTCAGAATTCTATGAAAAATTGCTTGGCACTTTTCGGCACCTGTAGAGGAGAAATATTTTTTTTCTGAAAATATTTAAAACAGCTCTAGCTATCCGTTTTATGGTACTTCAAATGGAAAACAGACTTAAATTGTAGATATTTAATAGTTTTTATATTGTAATATGTGGTAATTTGTGATATAATGTAAATATAAATTGAAGTTTCGGGAGATTGACTGTATGAGGAATCAGATAAAATCTAAACAAAGAGTTGAAGATCATGGAGAGGTTTTCACAGCGGAACGTGAAGTGAAGGCAATGTGTGACTTGGTTGCTGATGAGTGCCTGCGTATTGATTCACGATTTTTAGAGCCGGCTTGCGGAGAGGGGAATTTCTTGGTTGAGATACTTTCACGAAAGCTTGGAGTGGTCAGGTCAAAATATAAAAGAAACAGATATGACTATGAAAGAAATGCGATTCTTGCTCTGACAAGTATTTATGGTGTAGATATTTTGCCTGATAATGCACAAACATGCCGAGAGCGCCTTTTTGAATTGTGGGATAAAGAATATACATCTGTGTGCAAAAAAGAAGCTAACAATGAAGCTCGTGAAGCAGCTAAATATATTCTTTCAAAAAATATTGTGTGCGGCAATGC
>JBJFBR010000130.1:0-2369 GCA_051888545.1 Oscillospiraceae bacterium | reverse complement strand
ACCGCCATAATTACCGTTGCATAAAGCATTCCGTATTTTATGGAATCGGACATACGTTTTTTCTTTCTCGCTCCGAAGTTATAGGAAATTATAGGCACAAGTCCGTTATTAAGACCGAACACAGGCATAAATATAAAGCTTTGCAGCTTAAAATATGCACCCATAACCGCCTGTGCGGTATCCCCGTACACTCCGAGAATTTTATTCATTCCGAAGGTCATAACCGAAGTTATTGACTGCATAACTATAGCAGGAAGACCTACCGCATATATCTTTTTTATGATTTTTAAATCAGGGCGGAAACCAAGCATATTGATATTGATTTCCTTATTCACCTTGACATTCAGAAAAATACCGAAAACGAATGACAGTATCTGTCCGATAACCGTTGCGGCGGCGGCACCTGCTATTCCCATTCCGGGAAACGGTCCCAGACCGAAAATAAGCACAGGGTCCAGAATTATATTTATTATTGCTCCCGCACCTTGTGTAAACATTGAATAAACAGTTTTTCCCGTAGCCTGCAAAAGTCTTTCACAGGTAACCTGTCCGAAACAGCCTATACTGAAAATTGTTATAATTCTCATATAGGTTACTCCGTAATCTATTATTTTCGCATTGGAGCTGAGCATCTCAAAATAAATCCTTGAAAACAAAAGTCCCAGTATTACAAACAATATATAGTTGAGCAATGCCAGAAACAAGCCGTTTCGTGCTGCTTTATTTGCATTATCAAACTTCTTTTCACCTAATGATCTTGCAAGAAATGCATTTATTCCTACGCCTGTTCCCACAGCCAGAGCAATCATCAGATTCTGCACGGGGAATGCAAGAGAAACTGCTGTAAACGCTTCCTCATTGATTTTAGATACAAATATGCTGTCTACAATATTATACAATGCCTGAATAAGCATTGATATCATTATAGGCAATGACATACTGATAATCAGCGTCTTAATGGGCTGTACTCCCATTTTATTTTCTTTTACCATCTCACTCATTTAAACAATCCTCTCTATTTTTAACCTTATAATTATATCACATCATAATCATATTATCAAGCAATTTCGACAAATGAATACATAACATATAATTTACGTTGACAATTAATGCTCATTGTGATAAAATTAAAACATAGTTTAAATAAAACGGAGGAATAATTATGAGCGATGTAAAAATCTCAGATTCAATAGTTTATGTTGGTGCAAGCACCAGAGATATTGACCTTTTTGAAAGCCAGTATGTTGTTCCTAACGGCATGGCATACAACTCTTATGTTATTCTTGACGACAAAATTGCCGTTATGGATACTGTTGACAACAAGGTTACTGACCAGTGGTTTGAAAATCTTGAAAAGGAACTTGACGGACGTGCTCCTGACTATCTTGTAGTTCAGCATATGGAACCTGACCATTCTTCAAACATAGTTACCCTTGCTGAAAAATATCCTGATATGAAAATAGTGGGAAATGCAAAAACTTTTGTTATGATGAACCAATTCTTTGACTATGACTTTGATGACAAAAAAGTTGTTGTAAAAGAAGGCGACAAGCTTGAACTGGGTAATCACACACTTAACTTTATAATGGCTCCCATGATTCACTGGCCGGAAGTTATGGTGACATATGAATCAAGTGAAAAGGTACTCTTCTCAGCAGACGGTTTTGGAAAATTCGGTGCTATGGACGCTGACGAGGACTGGGACTGCGAAGCAAGACGTTACTATTTCAACATTGTAGGCAAATACGGAATGCAGGTACAGAATCTGCTGAAAAAAGCTGCTGCTCTGGAAATCAAAATGATTTTGCCTTTGCACGGTCCGATACTCAAAGACAATCTTGGACACTATATCGACAGATACAACACATGGTCAAGCTATACACCTGAGGACAAGGGCGTACTTGTGGCTTATGCGTCTATTCACGGCAACACCGCAAAGGCTGCTCACAAGTTCGGTGATATGCTCAGAGCAAGAGGAGTTGAAAAGGTTGTTGTAAGCGACCTTTCAAGAGAAGATATGGCAGAAGTTATTGAAGATGCATTCCGCTATGACAGAATGGTGGTTATGTCATCATCATACGATGCCGGTGTATTTCCGGTAATGCAGGACTTCCTGCTTCATCTTAAAGCAAAAGCTTACCAGAAGAGAAAGGTTGCTATCGTAGAAAACGGTTCATGGGCACCTTCAGCCGGCAAGACAATGAAAGGTATTATTGAAACCCTCAAGGACATTGACCTTGTTGACAATATTATCACTATTAAATCTTCTCTCAAGCCTGATACAGAAAAACAGCTTGAAGAGCTTGCAGATACAATGGCTGCTGAATAATTTAAAGGCGTACAAAAAAGCGTTGGAAGTCTATTAAAGA
>JBJFBR010000129.1:7995-13321 GCA_051888545.1 Oscillospiraceae bacterium | reverse complement strand
CATTCAAGGACAGCCGCTTAAAATATATGAGGTTTATTCTTATGGACTAATTAAAGAATAACTGATCTGTCAACAGGAGCCTTAGGATCAAATTCCTTGCCATAGTAAGCACAGAGGTACATTTCCTTGATTTCGCTCATAAGAGGATATCTTGGGTTAGCACCTGTACACTGGTCGTCAAATGCATCTTCAACCATGTTGTCAAGGTTGTCAAGGAATGCCTTTTCATCAATGCCGTAATCAGCAATAGTCTTCTTGATGCCAACCTTAGCTTTGAGCTCTTCAATAGCGTCAATGAACTTGTCAAGAGTTTCTTCATTTGTCTTGCCCTTGATGCCGAGAGCTTCTGCACATTCACAGTATCTTTCAAGAGTGTGTGGATACTGGTACTGTGAGAATGTACCCATCTTACGAGGTGTAGGATCAGCATTGTATCTCATTACCATTGTAATGAGAAGTGCGTTAGCAACACCGTGTGGAATGTGGTGATAAGCACCAAGCTTGTGTGCCATTGAGTGACATACGCCCAGGAATGCGTTTGCAAATGCCATACCAGCCATAGTAGATGCGTGAGCCATTTTTTCACGAGCTTCAACATCCTGACCGTTTTCATATGCTCTTGGGAGATACTTGAAGATATTCTGAATAGCTCTGATTGCAATACCGTCTGTGAAGTCTGTAGCCATAATTGATGCATAAGCTTCAAGAGAGTGTGTAAGAGCGTCAATACCGGATGCAGAAGTAAGTCCCTTAGGAGCTGACATCATCAGATCTGTATCAATAATAGCCATATTAGGCATAAGCTCATAGTCTGTGATAGGATATTTGCAGCCTGATTTTTCATCAGTGATAACTGCGAATGGTGTAACTTCAGAACCTGTACCTGAAGATGTAGGAACAGCAATGAAGTAAGCCTTTTCACCCATTTTAGGGAATGTGTAAACTTTCTTACGGATATCAATGTATCTCATTGCCATATCCATAAAGTCAGCTTCCGGATGTTCATAAAGGAGCCACATGATCTTGCCGGCATCCATTGCAGAACCTCCGCCCAATGCAATGATTACATCAGGTTCAAAATCACGGAGAATCTTAACGCCTTCCTGAACACAGCCAAGTGTCGGGTCAGGAGCAACGTCACAGAATGTTTCGTGAACGATACCCATCTGGTCAAGCTTGTCAGTAATTGGCTTTGTATAACCGTTTTTACCAAGGAACTGGTCTGTTACAATGAATGCTCTCTTCTTGCCCATAACGTTCTTGAGTTCGTCAAGTGCAACAGGGAGACAACCCTTCTTGAAGTAAACCTTTTCAGGTGCTCTGAACCAAAGCATATTTTCTCTCCTCTCAGCAACTGTCTTGATATTCAAAAGATGTTTGATGCCTACGTTTTCTGAAACGGAGTTGCCGCCCCATGAACCGCATCCCAAAGTAAGAGAAGGAGCAAAGTCGAAGTTGTAAAGGTCACCGATACCGCCAAGTGATGAAGGTGTGTTGACGATAAGACGGCAGGTCTTCATTCTTTCAGCAAAAGTATTGAGCTTTTCTCTTTCGTTTACATTGTCGATCCAGAGAACTGATGTGTGTCCAAGACCACCGTTGTTTTCAAGGAGTGTTTCAGCAATGTTAAGTGAATCTTCAAAATCCTTTGATTTGTACATACCAAGGATTGTTGTAAGCTTTTCGTGTCCGAATGCTTCTTCAGGATCAGTGCTTGTAGCCTCGCCAATAAGAACCTTTGTGTCTTCAGGAACTTCAAAGCCTGCCATTTTAGCGATTGTTACAGGACGCTGACCAACGATCTTAGCATTAAGTGAACCGTTGATAAGCATTGTGCTTCTGATCTTGTCAGCCTCTTCATCGTTGAGGAAGTAGCAGCCTCTCTTTTTGAATTCCTTCTTAACGTCATTGTAAATGCTCTTTTCAGCAATAACTGTCTGCTCTGTAGCACAAATCATACCATTGTCAAATGTCTTTGAATGAATGATTGAGTTAACAGCATTAACAATGTCAGCTGACTTGTCGATGATTGCTGATGCGTTACCGGCACCAACACCGAGAGCAGGAGTTCCTGATGAATATGCAGCCTTAACCATTCCGGGGCCGCCTGTAGCGAGAATTGTATCAACATCACGCATCAGCATATTTGTAAGGTCAAGTGAAGGAACATCTATCCAGCCGATGATTCCCTTTGGTGCGCCTGCTTCAACAGCTGCTTCGTAAACGATCTTGGCAGCTTCAATAGTACAGTTCTTTGCACGTGGGTGAGGTGAAATTATAATACCGTTTCTTGTTTTAAGACAAATAAGTGACTTAAAGATAGCGGTTGATGTTGGGTTTGTTGTTGGGATAACCGCACCGATAAGACCGATTGGTTCATAAAGTCTCATTGTGCCGTATTCTTTGTTTTCTTCAAAAACACCGCAGGTCTGAGTGTTCTTGTAAGCATTGTAAATATGCTCAGCAGCATAGTTGTTCTTGATAACCTTGTCTTCTACAATGCCCATGCCTGTTTCTTCAACAGCCATTTTTGCAAGCGGAATTCTTGCCTTGTTTGCAGCCATTGCAGCAGCTTTAAAAATCTTGTCAACCTGTTCCTGAGTATAAGTTGAGAAAATTTCCTGTGCAGCTCTTACTTCAGCAATTTTTGCTTCAAGAGTTTCAACGCTGTCAACAAGTCCTGTTGCTGCAACTGTTTCATTCTTAGCCATAAAATAAACCTCCAATAAATTATTAGCCATAATGTTGTGAAAGCACTTTATTGCTTTCTTTATTCTTATTATATATGTTTGTTATTTTTTTGTCAATCTGCCAACCCCACAGCATTTAATTTATTTTTCGCTAATTTATTGGGTATTATACACAAAACAGCCATTCCAAATTATTCAATATGACTAAAAGGGCATTGTCGGATTGCACAAACAAATTAAAGCGGATTGAGTTTTAAAAACTAAAGTCACTTCAATAAAAATAAATAATAAATTAACTATTTAATAACAAATATTAAACATTTGTGAAAATATAAAAAATCTATTGACATTGTATATAATTAGTGATACAATATAGACAGTAAAAGAAACAGCAAGTGAATTCAAAAACCTGTGTTATTTTTTTGAAACTTACTGAATATTATATCAAATAACAAACACAATATTAAACAAAAAGGAGCGTTAGTTATGGAATTAAAAAATCATGTTTCAGAAAGTCCTTGGTACGATGTTTATGAAGATGACGGAAAAGCAATCAGAATTTATAAAAAGCCTGAGTATAAGGAAAGATGCTTGTATGCAGCATTAACTCATGCCCGTGTTGAGACAGCCCTTGTAAATACAGATATTAAAATTCCTGTATTGCATAAAGTATCCGTTACAGATGACGGCAAGTGGGAAATCACAACTGATTGGGTATATGGCAAAACCATGGAAGATCTTATTGCTGAAAATCCTGATAAAGCTGAAAGCTATATTTCAAAAATGGTTGATATACAGACAGAGATCCATGCACAGTATATGCCGTTGCTTTCAAAGCTGAAGGATAAAATGGCTCGTCAGATAAAATCTCTGGAACAAATTGACGAGATCAAAAAGTATGAGCTTTTAACAAGACTGGACTCTATGCCAAAGCATATCAAACTTTGCCACAATAACTTTGAGCCTAAGAATATTATTATCAATGATGACGGAATTTATGTAATCAACTGGGGTTCTGCCCGTCAGGGAAATGCTTCAGCCGATGTAGCCAAAACATATTTGCTGCTTTCTCTCAACCATCCTGAGCTTGCTGATGTATATTTGAAAAAATATTGTCAGAAGTCCGGCACTTCACAGAGATATGTTCAGGGCTGGCTGCCAATTGTAGCAGCTGCACAGCTTGAAAAGAACATTGAATCTGAAAAGGAATTCCTGATGAAGTGGATAGACGTTGTAGAATACGAATAGACAATACTCAGAATTACCACATAAACAGCGGCCGCCCAATAGGGCGGTCGTTTGTTTTGCATATAAATATATTTTTCGACAAGCTGTAATACTTTACAAATGCGTAAATCTGTGATATAATTATCACTTGTTATAAGAATTTATTTAAAATTAACGGGAGAAAATATTGATGAAAAAGATTGCAGTATGCCTGACTTTGTCCTGTATGATAATCAGTACATTATGTTCATGCTCAAATAAGACCGATGCAGAATCAAACGTTTTGGAAAGCAATGACTCAAAATCAGTATCAAGTATTTCAGATGAAGAGTATGCAAAACAGCTTGCAAATGAAAACTATATAAAAATTCCAAAGGACGGCGGAAAGGCTCTTGATAAAGCGTTAAGCTTTGCAAAAGTGACCTTTGCCGATGAGAATGCCGAAAAGTTAATGTGCGGATATAAAGGTGAAAAAAGCATTGATAATGAGAATTACTGTGTTTTTGAGGTGTATGCACAAAAAGAGGAAGGCTTGAATAAATTGGGTATTCTGGCAGTATCCAAAAACGGAAATGCCGTTTCTGTGTATGATGATAATACGAATAAATTTGTCAGTATAAAATAATCTTCGATTTGATATTCAGGGATAAATTGTATGCTTATAGAAAAACAAAAACTGGACGAGCTTTTTAAAAATGCAGCTATTTCCGTCAGCGATAACCAGTATGAGCGTCTTGAAATTTACAGCAATCTGCTGACAGAGTGGAACGAAAAAATAAATCTTACTGCCATTACCGATGCCGAAGGCATTGCCTTGAAACATTTTTATGACAGCGTCTATCCTTTTACAATGGTAAAAATTCCGTCAGATGCAAAGGTTATTGATGTGGGTACCGGTGCAGGCTTCCCTTCCTGTCCTCTTAAAATCTTTCATAATGATATAAGTCTCACATTGCTTGACAGCCTAAATAAACGTGTAAAATTTCTTCAAGCTTTGTCAGATGCAATCAGCCTAGGTGCAGAATGTGTTCACGGCAGAGCTGAGGAATTGGGAAAGAATCCGGATTATCGTGAGAAATATGATATTGCCTGTGCGAGAGCTGTGGCAAATCTGACCGAGCTTTGTGAATATTGTATTCCTTTTGTCAAGGTCGGAGGAAAATTTGTTGCATTAAAAGGTTCAAACGGTATGGAAGAAGTCGTAAATGCAAAAAATGCCATAAAAACCTTGGGTGGAAAGCTGGAGCTTGCAAAAGAATACACTTTGCCTAACGGGGACGGACGAGTGCTTGTAGTTATATCAAAAGAATCTCCCACACCAAAGAAATATCCCCGCAATAAAGGACAAATGAAAAAGGCTCATCTCTAATGTGGGAATTGCCGTAATTAATTAAATGCAAAAATCATCA
>JBJFBR010000129.1:5868-7895 GCA_051888545.1 Oscillospiraceae bacterium | reverse complement strand
CTTGTTCACATCATATTGCTTGTCGTGGGTCACAACAGCTGTAGAATTCTCGCTTTCCAAAAGCTCCGGTACATCTGTGCTTACCATGTATGCCAGAAATACAACTATCAGTACAAGGAGCGACAGCAGTACGGAGAGGTCAAGTCTGAATTTGATTTTCTTCTTTTTAGCCATGTTCTTCATCCTAACTTTTCGTATTAGTACTATTATATATCATTTTTTCAGCGTATGCAATATCAATCCAAAGGAATAAGCTTTCTGATTTCCATTGTAACAGGGTGAAAATCATTTGAAAGAGTAGTAAAATTTGCAGCCTGCTTGCAAAGCTTGTGAGCATTTTCCACCGCAAAACTGTAGTAAGCACTTTCCAGCATGTCCACATCGTTGAGATAGTCCCCAAAAGCCATGGTACTGTTGTAGTCAGCGCCCACAGCCTGCTGTAAAAGCTTCAGACCTTCTCCCTTGCTTACATTTTTGTTCATAACATCGCACCAGTTTTGCCCCGAAAGCAAAACATTGAAATCATTGCCTAATCTGAGTGTAAGCTTGTCATAGCCGTCATGCTCAATGCCGTTGGGATTGAATACTGCAATTTTCAGTATCTTGTCACCGCTTTCCCCGATGTCATCCAGGCTTATGCAGGTTGTGTAATATCTTTTTACTTCATCTTCAAAACCGTCATTCTTTGCACAGTGATATGTTCCGTTCAATCCGCAGAAAAGCACAAGTAAGCCAAGCTTTTCGGCATATTCTGAAATCATTCTGCAATCATCAATTTTCATCTCCGATGAACCGATTGCTTTCCCTTTGTGAACAACATATGCTCCGTTGTCACAGATGAACGAAAGCTTTCCGTCATATTCCGCAAATTGCCGAGCCAGCGCATTGTAACTCCTTCCGCTGGATAGAGCAAAGATAATTCCCTTTTCTTTCAGCTTGTCCAGTACATAGTCAAAGTCTTCAGGCAGCTGATGTTGTGAGTCAATAAGTGTTCCGTCTATGTCCGTTGCAATGAGTTTTATCATTAAAATGCTCCTTGATTATTTCAGCTTTTCAAGCTCTTCTTTGTCTGTAACTGCGTCTTTGAATACCTTGTAAATGTCCGGATGACTGTGCTTTACGCTTATAGGTTTCATATTCAGGTCAGCAAAGCAGTGTGTAGTCTTAGCTGTAACCGCAAGCTTTCCTCCGGCGCTCAGATTTATAATTCTGTATTCCACAGCAAGGGAGCAGCCGTTGAACTTTGTAATATAAACATATACCGCAAATTCCTCGTCAAATTTAACAGGATATCTGTAATTACATTCTGCTGAAAGCACAGGCATATAAAGACCCTGAGCCTCCATTTTTTCAAAAGGATATCCTGCCTGAGCCAGCATATCCACTCTTGCCTCCTCCAGCCAGCGAACATAGTTTGAATGATGAATAATACCCATTCTGTCCGTTTCATAGTAATAAGCCTTTCTGATGTATGGCTTTAACTCACTTACTTTCATTCTGTCTCTTCCTTTCTATTTGTAAGCCTCAAGACGGTATATAGGCATTCCCTGCTCTGAAAATCTGGTTTCATATTCCGTTTGAATATTTCCCTCAAAATCACTGTTGTGAAGATCGAAGGTCACATTTTTCAGCTTATATCCGCTTTGAGAAAATTCCTCTATGGAAAATTCAAATAACTGCTGGTTGTCGGTTTTCTGATGAATTTCACCGTGTTCAACTAAAAGCCTATCGTATATTGCTAAGAATTTTCTGTGAGTAAGTCTGTGTGCAGCATAGGATTTTTTCTGAAAAGGACAGCTGAAATTCAGATAAATCCTGCTGATTGAATGTTCAGGAATGTAGCATTCCAGATATTCAGCTCCCCCACGGAGAAAATAAAGGTTCGGAATATCCTCTTCCAGTGCCTTTTCAGCAGCTTCCACAATAACATTGCTGCTCTTTTCAACTGCAATAAAGTTAATGTCAGGATAACGCTTGGCAATTTCTCTTGCAAAGCGGCCTTTTCCGCAGCCGATTTCCATGTGAAC
>JBJFBR010000129.1:0-5768 GCA_051888545.1 Oscillospiraceae bacterium | reverse complement strand
TCCCGGGGTGCAGATGATGCAAAAACATTCTGTAAGTATTTGTATGATGAGTTTCCTGAAGCCTTCATACATTTCGCAAAACTGTTGAAATCATCTTTTTCCAGAGCCTGGAATGCGTTGTCAACCCTTTCGTTTTCATCAAAAAAGTGTAAAGACCTCAGCACCGCTCTGTCACCGAATTTTTCTCTGAGTATCTTGTAGTTTTCCATAACCTGAGCCTTTGAAAGCTCTCTCAGGTTTTCTTTGCCGAAATATCCTGCAATTTCTTTCATTTCCGTTGGTATTGCTGCATATTCCGGTGTCAGGTCGGCATGGTTTCCCTTTGTGTCCACAATGCAAAGAGTGTGTCCGCAGCGGTTGAAATCGTATTCAACCTTTTGGATAACGGGATTTCCCTCGTCCTTGAAATCAATGTATATAAGTCCGCCTACTGAGCAAGCCATCTGGTCCATAAGTCCTGAAGGCTTGCCGAAATATTTGTTCTCCGCATACTGGGATACCTGTGCCGCAGTAACAGCGTCAACTTCTCCGCCGTTGTAAAGTCCGCTCATAATGGTGGCAATGAGTACTTCAAATGCCGCTGATGAAGAAAGCCCTGAGCCTTTTAATACGTTTGACTTGCTGTAAGCCTTGAATCCGCCGATTTTGTATCCACGCTCTTTCAGCCCTGCGGCAACGCCCTTTATCAAGGCTTGAGAACTTCCGTATTTATGGGCATTTGCATCAAGCTTGTTCAGGTCAACCTTTTCTTCTCCAAAGCCCTCAGATGTAAGATATATAATATTATCCTCCGTGGGTATTACCGCTGCAATGCAGTCTAATGATACTCCGGCTGCCAGTACTTTTCCTTTGTTGTGGTCAGTATGGTTTCCGCATATTTCCGTTCTTCCCGGAGCAGAGAAAAATCTCTGCGGCTTTTCTCCGTAAATATTCTCAAACTCATCAGCAAGAGTTTTGTATCTCTCTTTCTGAAATCCCACGGCTTCTGCTCTGTATACCTCTTCAATGTTCTTTATCATGTTTTTTGCCCCTTTAATATTCATCGTGGTAATATCCGTAAAACCTGCAGGCTTTCTTCATAAATTCTTCCGTAACTCCAAAATGCTCAGCCAACTGCCAGATTTCAAGCAAACCGCTGTCAAATGCCTGTATAAGCTTTTCTTTGGGAATCAGCTGCCTGATTGCCCAGCCGTCGGCTCTTTTTTCGTGCTTTGTAATTACGTCAAGCCTGGAATATCTATTATAAAATGCTCCTTCAACACAGTGCCCGACTTCGTGAGCCTTGCGTACAAGCATTTCTTCATCTGAAATTTTCCGGCTGCTGTCCAGCCCGATGTAACATTCACCGCTGTCCGCCATTAAAGACATGGAACTGCATTTGGGACAGGGAATCTCCATAACCGTAATGTTTTCATCTTTTATAATTTCATCAAGACTTTTCATATAAATCCCCTGCTTTTTTTCTCTTGGTGTCCTCTCTCAGCTTGACCATTTCCGCAAACTGCTTGACCTCGTCAAACATTTCATCGGTAATACCTTCTGAACCGTTGAATAACGCAAATTTTATCTCCTCGTCGCTGACCTTACCTACAGAAAAAGCAGAGCTGTCCGACTGTCCGTCAGTGATGTACTCGGCAGGCACGCCGAAATATTTTGCAATTTTCACCACTTTGTCTGCTGAAAGACTCTTGGCTCTTCCCTGCTTTAACTCAGACAGTGAGCTTCGGTTGATTTTCAGATCTCTGCACATCTGCGTTATGGTGATGTTGTTTTCTAAGCAAAGGCCCTCAATTATTTTATACATATCGAACATATTTTCACCTTCGGTTTTGTGAATTTTAACAAATTACATAAATATGTAACAGTTTTTAGGTTTTGTCCTTGACAATTTCAGATTTATGTAATATCATATATTATAGAAGCATTTTCAAGTACAAGATTACATTATTATGTAATAGAGTTCTGTACTGTAAACATTATATTCCTTTTTCCCCCACAATTCAATAGCAATATTAACTTTTATCAAAAAATTCACAAACAAAAAATGTTCTTCCAGCCTATACTTAAAAAGTATACACATTTTAAGATAAAAGGTCAATATGCAAAAGTACAAAATATTACTCACAAAAGGAATGATAATATGAAAATTTATATCAGTGACAGTTTCACTGCTGCCTGTGACAGCGATAATATTCTGGGCAGAATAGGTGAAACGAACTCAAGAACTGTCGAGGTAGAACAGCCTGATGTAGAAGGTGCTGATAGTTACCGACTGCGTTTTTGCTATGATGATGACGTGATTTATGATGTTCCTCTTAATAACGGAGAGCTGACCGTTTCAGCGTCCCTTTTGAGATATGCAGGCATTGTAAACTGTGTATGGATCGCCTCTAAGGCATTGGGTGAAGGCTATCAGTTGGTGGCAAAGTCAAATTCGGTTGCTCTTGAAATTCAGGCAAGTACTGACGGTTCAGAGGCTGTTCCCGCCCCGGAAGTTCAGACCAATTTGTTGGATAAATGCCAGGAATATGCGAATTCAGCATTGAACGCCTGCGGGCAGGCAGAAAGCTTTGCAAATTCGTCAGATGAAAAAGCACAGATTTCAAAAGCATCTGCCGAAGAATCTAAGGCCTATGAACAGTCGGCAAAAAATTTTTCCGAACAAGCTAAGATAAGTGCCAATAATGCACTAAGCAGTGAAAACTCAGCAAAAGAATATTCAGAAACAGCAGCCGCAAAGGCTGACGAGGTAAGCAGTGCGGCAGCATCGGCACAAAATTCCGCCGAAAGTGCAAGTCAGTCAGCAACATCAGCCAGCACATCAGCTGCTACAGCAACACAGCAGGCTGAAATTGCAACACTAAAAGCAACTGAAATATCTGATAACGCCGCACAGATTCAAAAGAATAAAACGAATATCACAGATTTGCAGAACAACAAATTCTATATATCCAAAGCAGGATATGTTTACAAGCAAAATGCCATTGTGATAAATGGTTTTAACGGAGCTGTACCGGAAAAAGCTTTTCAGGACTGCATAAATATGACAGGGTTCACAATACCTGACAGCATTACAAGTATCGGAAAAGTTGCTTTTCAGAACTGCACAGCTCTTACAAATATAACAATACCGGATACCGTAACAAGTCTTGCAGTTGATGTGTTCAGAGGGTGCAACGGTCTGCAAAGTGCATCAGTTTTATGCAGCGGTATCACATCAAAAATAGATATCTTCAAATATTGCACAGCTTTGACTGACATAGCATTATGCGAAGATTTTAATGCTAGTTTTGTTTGCGATACCTGCAAAAATCTGAAGGCTGACAGCATGGTTTCTATGTTTGAAAATCTCAAGGATTTAAGCGGTCAGACAGCTAAAACATTAACCTTGGGCAGCACAAACCTTGCAAAACTGAATGACGAACAAAAACAAATCGCAACCAATAAAAACTGGAATCTAGCATAAACAGGAGGTAAAAAATAATGATTAAGATTACATATTTAAACCCAAGAATGTTAATTGCCGATGAGGGAAAAACTCTCACAAACGGTGATGTTTATACAAACGTAATATATCTCGGCAAGGACGAAGAAATTTCTAATTGGCAGGAGATAAATGCAGAAGATGTGCCTGAAAACGAGGCTGAGGAAGTTGGATAATGAAATTACAGTAGCGGTTCTGAGTCTTATCGGTACATTTTTAGGTACACTCAGCGGTACAAAGCTCATGTCATACCGAATCGGGCAGCTGGAGAAAAAAGTCGAAAAGCACAACAGCGTAGTGGAACGAATGGCAGTGGTTGAGAATAAACTATCAGTAGCAGACCACAGAATTTCAGATTTGGAGGATGAGCATAAAAATGAAAAACAGAATTGCAAAGCTGATTGATGTAAAATCAATCGTAACCATGGCTCTGACAGGAGTGTTTTGTGTTCTGGCACTAAACGGAATAGTCAGCGGTGAACAGTTCCTGACCGTTTTTACGGTAGTAATTTCGTTTTATTTCGGGACTCAATACCAGAAATCAAATAAAACAAATGAAAAAGATAAAGACAGTGAAACACATTTATAAAAACTAAAGATTAATGGGAAAGGAAGTTTTAGTTATCATAAAAGGAATAGATGTATCATCATGGCAAGGAAATATCGACTTTGCCAAAGTAAAGAAAAGCGGTGTGAGTTTTGTTATTATCCGTGCAGGATACGGACGTCTTACAAGTCAGAAGGACAAATATTTTGAGCAGAATTACAGAAATGCAAAAGCTGCAGGGCTGAATGTAGGTGCTTACTGGTACTCCTATGCAGACTCAGCAGCTGACGCAGTAAAAGAGGCAAAAGCCTGCCTTGAAGTTATCAAAGGCAAAAAATTCGAGTTCCCAATTTATTTTGATCTGGAAGAATCATCTCAGTTTGCGAAAGGCAGAGATTTCTGCGACAGTTTAGTCAAAGCATTCTGCAATGAGCTGGAGAAGAACGGCTATTGGGCAGGACTATATATTTCCCGTTCACCTCTGCAGAATTATATATCTCAATCAGTTGCAAAGAGATATGCTTTATGGGTTGCGGAATACGGGGCTGAATGCAACTATAACGGCAGTTACGGTATGTGGCAATGCAGTTCATCAGAAAATATAAGCGGTATCAGCGGTAACTGTGATTTAGATTACTGCTATGCAGACTATCCTGTTCAAATAAAAAAAGCAGGACTAAACGGTTACAAGAAAACAGAGTCCAAACAAACAGCTGATACAAATCACCCTGCAAGAAAATCTATTTACGAAATTGCAAAAGAGGTGATTTCAGGAAAATGGGGCAATGGTCAGGCGAGAAAAGACAAGTTGACTAAAGCCGGATATGATTACGACAAAGTACAATCCAGAGTCAATCAGCTTGTTGCAAAAGAAGTGATTTATACTGTAAAATCAGGCGACACTTTGTCGGGTATTGCCGAAAAATATCATACAACTGTTTCAAAGCTGGTAAAGGATAACGGAATTAAAAATCCCGATTTGATTTTACCAGGTCAGAAAATCAGAATAAAATAAAAAACAAGGGCGTGACTTAAAGTCACGCCCTTAAATTTTCTGAATTACTTATTATTCTTCATATACTCAAGGTTTTTTGAAATAAGCTCACATCTCTGCTTAACGCAGTCAACAGAACGCAGCGGATCTGAAGGTGTGTTGAATGTATAATCCATAAGCTTATCTATAGTTGTTGATGCAACATGAAGTCTTGTGTCTGATGACGCATAATAAATATATACATTTCCGTCTTCAGTTGTAATTGCTCCGTTTGTAAAGCATACGTTTGAAACATCGCCCACTCTTTCAGCACCGTGAGGAGCAATGAAAAGTCCTGAGGGTGATGCAATAAGCTTGCTTGGATCGTTAAGGTCTGTAGCAAACACATAAATTACATATCTCAGACCTGCTGCTGTATTTCTTACACCATGTGCAATATGGATCCAGCCTTTAGGCGTCTTGATCGGAACTGCACCTGCACCGTTTTTAACTTCGGTAATAGTGTGATACTGTCTTGGTGAAATTACAACTTCCTCTGTGCAGATAACAGGGTTTGTAATATCCTCAACAAGTCCGAAGCATACTCCTCCGCCTGAACCTGTATCAATGAAATCATCCTGTGGACGAGTATAGAAAGCATACTTTCCGTCAACAAATTCAGGGTGAAGAACACAGTTTCTCTGCTGAGGTGATTTTGATTTAAGGTTAGGAAGTCTTTCCCATGTCTTTAAGTCTTTTGTTCT
>JBJFBR010000128.1:0-2475 GCA_051888545.1 Oscillospiraceae bacterium | reverse complement strand
GTGCATTGCAGAACACTCCCCCACGCAACACAAAAGTATAAGCACCCATCATACCAGAACAAAGCATAAGAAGTTCAAAAATCCATCGCTTTTCACAGGTAAGATAGCTGCTGCTTCCTTTTTCCACTATACCACTTCTTCTTAATAAACTTTATGTATTTAATTATACCATTTTTTCTCCGTCACTTCAACCAAAAGACAGAAAAAACATAATTAAATTTATAAAGCTGAAACAATTTTGGAAATTCCCTCTGTTTTAAATATAATAAAACAGGGACTAGCAAAAGCCGTCCCTTAAAAGTAATTATTATTTCATACCTTCTGCAAAAGTAATCGGCACACCGAAAAGTATTCCTGCATTAGGCTTGGATAAATCTCCGGTCACCTTTGTTATAGCCTCTTTTGCCTTTTCAACTTCTTCGTCTTTAACCACGAGAAAAATAGTCTTGCTCTTTGAAGAAGATTCGTCACCATTCAATATATCTCTGAGCAAACTAATCATCGGAAGAGAATCCATATTTGATATAGATTGTGACATTCCTACGCTGTCAATAGCCGTTGCTCCTCTTATTCCTGCTTTGGCAAGCTCTTTCATTATCTCGTCTACCAGATCGATTTTCTTGATTACCAAAAATAGCATCTGCATTTGTCGTCACGCCTTTCTTTTTATTTGTTGTCTTTCTATTTTTTTATAAAAGCTGCTGCTGTCCAGTCATCTTTTGTACGGACTTCAACAAGCTCAAATCCTTTTGATTTTATAGTTTCAAGAACTTCTTCTTTTCTGCTGTCTATAATTCCGGAAACTATAAGTTTTCCTTTATCCTTTAAGAATCCTGCAAATTTATCGCTCATTGCTATAAGCACATCTGCAACAATATTTGCACATACTAAGTCATATCCGGTCCCGATTGATTTTGCAAACTCATGGTCATCTATAATATTACCGCATTCTGCTGTAAACTGCTCTTTTGCAATGTTGTTTTTCTCTGCATTTTCAGCAGCAATATGAACAGAGTTTTCATCAATATCCACGGCATATGCAGACTTTGCACCCAGAATAACCGCACCAATGGAAAGTATTCCGCTGCCGCAGCCCAAATCAAGTATTCTGTCATCGTCTTCAAGGTTTTTCTCAATCAGCTCAAGACAAAGCTGCGTTGTATTATGCTGTCCTGTTCCAAAAGATGATGCAGGGTCTATTTCAAGGATTTTTCTCTTTTCGTTTGGTTCAATCTTTTCCCATGAAGGCTTAATAAGCAGCTTTTCCCCAATCTGTAAAGGCTTGAAGTACTTTTTCCAGTTGTTTGCCCAATCCTCTTCCTTGACATTCTTGAGAGCATATTCCAGTCTGCCGAATTTGTTTTCCGCATCTCTTGCCTTTAACGCCTTTAATTCAAGCTTTACAGCCTCAAGATTTTCCAATCCCTGAGCGTTTTCGGGCAAATATGCAATAACTGTAGTTTCACAGTTTTTCAGCCCCATAAGGTCATCGTCAATATAATCCCAATTAATGCTCTTATCTGAAAGAAATTCTTCAAAATCCGCTGCGTCTTTGATCTGAAAGCCTGTAATTCCCATTCCAAGCAAACTTCCCGTTACAGCTTCAATGCCTTCAGTAGTTGTATAAATCTCCAGTTCAATCCAATTCAAAATATCACGCCTTTTTAATTGCTTTTATGTTGATTATATGGTAAAACTTCATAGATATAATTTCTCAGGTCTGTGCATTTCTCCGTATTGCACTCATCATCGTTAGAATTATTATATCATAAATTTGATGATTTGTAAATATCATTGACTTTGTGCTGCTATAAAAAATAATACTTGATTTTTGTTAAGTATATACAAATTAAAATTTTTTATCATAAAATAATTATAATGCTGTCACACTTCTCTCACAATGCTTGAAAGAGAATATTTTTTGTGTTATAATGATTTATGAATTAAAATGTTAAGGAGCTGTAGAAATGAGCGAAATAAGAGATATAAACCTTTGGGAAAGCGGAGAAAGAAAAATTGAATGGGTTAAGGGTAATATGCCTCTGCTCAGAGGTATCGAGGAGGAATTTTCCGAAACTCAGCCATTCAAAGGCCTGAAAATAGCTTTGTCCGTTCATCTTGAAGCAAAGACTGCCTACCTTTGCAAGGTGCTTAAAGCAGGCGGTGCTGAAATGTACGTAACAGGCAGCAATCCTCTATCAACGCAGGATGATGTTGCAGCTGCACTTGTTCATAGTGGTTTAGAGGTATTTGCATGGCACGGTGCAACAGATGAAGAATATCACAGACATATCTCTGATGTTATAAAAATCGGACCGCAGATTATTATTGATGACGGCGGAGATTTGGTTAATCTTATACACAACGAATATCCACAGCTTATTCCAGGTGTCATCGGCGGCTGTGAAGAAACAACCACCGGAATCATACGTCTTATTGCTATGAACAAGGCAAAAAAGCTGAAATTCCCAATGG
>JBJFBR010000127.1:0-14174 GCA_051888545.1 Oscillospiraceae bacterium | reverse complement strand
TATCGCACCTCCAGGAATTATTGTAGCTATATTATAGCCTATTCAGATTTCAGAGTCCAGTTCTATGGAGAGATTGTAATAATTCTTGTGCAGAGCGCAGCAATTTCAAAAGATAATCCAGTACAAGGCGCACATATGGGCTTTTCGTGCTGTCGGGAAAACTCCTGACAGCACTTTTATGTTATACTCAATGCTTCAACTGCAATACCTTAGTTTGCAAAAAGTTCAACGGCTGCCATAGCTTGTTTAATCCGTCCTTGATTTCCGCAATATCATTATTGTAAACATTTTCTGTACTGTTTACACGAACGGCGATCTGATTGATGTTATTGGCTATATTGCCTGCCAGTTTGTAGATTTGATGAAGTTTATTTTCGTCCATTTGAATTATGTAGCCCTCGAAAATCATCGCTCTTACGAATCCACTCAGACTGCTCATTCCGCTGTTCTCAAACTTCTTCTTGATAGCGTCCATTTCTTCGGGACTGACACGGACTTTCAGGTACAGATTACGCTTGTTTTCATCTTTCATATTTCTGTTTTTTCCTTTCTTTGTTTTTTCTATTCGGGCTCTGAGGGGTGCCCCTCTCACAAGCCTTGTAATGTGCGGGTTTACATTTTTTGTACCCACACGTTACCGTGCTTGCTGGGAGTGAGAACGCCCCTCCGGTGCGTTCATTTATTCCGAGCCTTTTGGCTCGGTCAGTTTTCTTGTTTTTGAGAATTGGAGCTGTGCGACTTTCTCTATTTCATCGCTCCCCATAATCAATATAGCGCACAATTCTGCTTTCGTCAATATCATTCTGAAAATATTTCAGGACGAGAAAAAAATCCCCGGTCAAAATGACTAATAGCTAAAACGGCGTAATACCGTATTTTTCAATAGTGGAGATTAAAAATTCCTCGGTTGAATTTCCCAGATTATCCCATAAAAGTTTGTGCGCATTGCGGCTTGTATTTTAGATGTAGAGCGCGCTATAATGTGAACATAGCAGGTCGGCTCTTGTTATTTGGAGATATCTGCTTAGAACAAAAATGAAAGGTCGTGATTTTTGAATGGGCATCTATACAGAGAAAAGAGATCAGCTCATCCTGAAAATCAAAGTTTTGGAAAAGCGTATCGCAAGTGATACGGCGAAGAAGAAAACGCTTGAGGATAAACTCAAAGAAGTCTCCCGTCTTGCTTTGGCGGAGGAGTATAACTGCAAGCCCAGGGAGCTTGATGAAATCATTAGCTCGGAACATCAGCTTTTGGAGAAGCTCCGTGCAAGCGGTTTGTCCGATGATGACTTGCTGAAACTGGTCAGCGGTGGAAATGATGATAACAGCATTTCACATTCTGACAAAGATGAGGACGATGATATTTCGTTCTATGACAATTCAAACGTTGACGAGGATTAAAATACTTCGTCAAAAAAACATAGCCGTAAAATACTCAGTCGGCTCAAAACACTGAGCCGATCTTGCGGCTATTATGAGGGTGAAAGACAGAAAGCGAAGCCCTCGGCTCTAAAGCATAGAGACAGAGAAGCTAAAGGAGTAAAATTCGCTATGAATAAAAATACTACTGCCGTAGATAGAGAAAAGGCAGGAATGATGTTTGAGCTGAACGAAAAGTACAAGGATTTTCCTGAAAGAATTTCGGAATATGAGATCGACGGAAAGAAGTATATCGTTCACAGTCGTTTCATCGGAGAGTAAAATATTGACGAAGTAATCGGCAGGCTCGCTTTTGAAAGAGCTGTAAAGGAAACGCTTACGTAATTTGTCGGCAAGGCATTGACCATACCGACATTTTGCGCTATACTAAAAATGTCGGTATGGTACTGCTTTGATTTGAAAGGAGTTATTATGGCAAAGCAGACCATTTACAATGCAGGAATTTACGTTCGTCTCTCGCAGGAGGATATGCGTGCCGGCGAATCCCTGTCAATAGAAAACCAAAAACTTATCCTCACCAAGTATGTCAAAGAACAGGGTTGGAATCTTGTTGATACCTACGTTGATGACGGTTGGAGTGGAACAGACTTCGATAGACCTGCGGTGCAGAGATTGCTGTCTGATGCTCAGTCGGGAAAGATAAATCTTATTATTTGTAAAGACCTTTCCCGTTTTGGTCGTAATTATATCCAGGTAGGTCAATACACGGACTACATTTTTCCAAGTTATAATATCCGCTTCATCGCTCTGAACGACAATGTGGATACCGCAAGCAAAGATACCTCTGCACTTGACATGATGCCTATCGTGAATTTGTTCAACGAGTGGCACGCTGCTTCTACGAGCAAGAAAATCAAGGCAGTCATTGAAGCAAACGCTAAGGCTGGGAAGTATCGTGCAACGCAGGCACCGTTCGGTTACATCAAGGGTAATGATCCGAATCATCTGCCTGTTATTGATCCTGACGCAGCACCGATAGTCCGCCGCATTTTTGAAATGCGGGCAAGCGGTATCAGTCCGCATCACATTTCAGATAAGCTGAATGAGGAAGGTATTCCCATTCCGTCCGATTATTATTATCAGCGAATTGGCAAGCCTAATCCTCGCAGAACAAGGCATATGTGGAGTCCTGAAACAATAAGACAGATATTGCATAACTACACCTATCTCGGACATCTTGTACAGCTGCGAACCACAACGGTTTCCTATAAAAATCACAAGACAGTCAAGCGTGATGAAGAAGATATGATCGTTGTGAAGAATACGCACGAGCCAATTGTATCTCAGGAGCTTTGGGATAAGTGCAGAAAAATGGAACAGTCTGTTGCACAAGGCAAGCGTAACAGCAGTGGTTATGTGGCAAGCCTTAGCGGATTGATATACTGTCAGGACTGCGGTAACAAAGTCCGTCTTGCAAGGAACAACACTACAAACGGCAGTAAGAAAAAGCCAAGGAAGTACATTCGTCACAATTACAACTGCACTTCCTACATGAAGTATGGCAAGCGTTATTGTCCGAGTCACTACATCAAAATGAAGGACATGGACGCTGTAGTGCTTGAGGATATTCGCAGTCTTGCAAAACTTGTGGTAGAGGATGAGGAGAACGCCAAAGCTAAGTTCCTTGCCCATAAAGCAAAACACCATGAGGAACAGCATTACGTAGATACCAAGAAACTCACAGAGGGCAGATTCCGCTTGCAGGAGCTTGATACACTGATTCAGAACATCTATGAGGATAAAGTCCTCGGCAAGGTGTCTGAGGATGTAGCGATGAAGCTGATTGCGAAATACGAAGCTGAGCAGAAGGAATTATCCGCCGAAGTCGCTGAGCTTGAAGAAACACTCTCAACTATCAGGCAGGACGAGGAAGATGTGGCTCTGTTCATAGATCGTCTGAAAAAGTATACCGATGTGCAGGAGCTTACCCGTGAGATGTGCTTGGAGCTTATTGAGTATATCACGCTTGATGCCTATGTTGAAGGTCAACCCCGTGATATCTACATCTACTACAAGTTGCTCGATGAACCTCTGAAAGACAAAAGAAGCCTGTTTTAAGGCGTAATTACGTTGTTTAACCACTGTACGAAAGTGTGTTACTATTTGGCAAGAGGACTACATTGAATATATACGCTCATGCTTTCGAGGAAGCCAAAGCAAAAGCTACCGAAGCAGTAGCCGAAGCCCTTGACTTTTCATCTACAAAACAAGCATAAAAATAAGGCTCAGAGTTATTTTCTGAGCCTCTTTTTTTGTAGTAGTGTACAAATAGTGTACAAATTGGCATTTTTACAAAAATTAAAAACCTCGCAAATGGCTTAAAACCGTCATTTGCAAGGCTCTTGAATTGGTGCGGCAAATGGGACTTGAACCCATACGTCAAAGACACACGCCCCTCAAACGTAAAAACATGGTATTTAAAATACAGTAAAATCGCCGAAAATGCCGATATATAGGCGTGTTTTATAAACAATAAATATCAGATTAAGCAAAATAAAACTATATTTATGTCGCAGTTATGTCGCAGTAATATAAAAAAATAGGACACCGCCTCAGCGCTACTTAAACAAAAACAGCCCCCTCAGAAACCTGAGAGGGCTGAAATTATACCTATTTGATTTTATATTTTTTTAGTGTAGTCGAGAGCAATCCAACCCATGCCGGATTTAAGCTTGCCCCATTTCTTTGCTCCGGTGCCTGTCTTTTCGGCGGTAATAGTGTATACACCTTTGTCGGTTATTGAACCGACTACAGCATAGTTAGTGCCTGCACCTTTGCGGATATTCAAACAGTTGGCAGTTACCTTGACCTTGTACGCCTTGAATGATGTTGACTTGCTTGCTGTAGAAGACGTTGTCGTTGTTTTAGTTGATGTGGTTGAGCCGCTAAGCTGTTTGTTGACTTCATCAGCTATGTATTTGAATTTTGATTTAAGATATGGTCCCGGGCAGGCTGTAGCAGCGAACATGCAGTGCATAGTCAGATTACCGCTTGTGTCACCTGTGTAATTCAGCTTAGCAATTCCGTTTCTTTTACAGATATCTACACAAAGATTTATGCAAGCTTTAAGGGCTTTGTCAGATACGTGCCAGTTGCCGCCGATCTGGTCGTTTGCAACCTCGATTGTTACTGCACGCATATCGTTTTCACGATTGGAGCTTGTCCATGCACGATACTGCTCATCAATCATAACACCGATTTTGCCGTCTGTAGTAATGCAATAGTTAAAACTACCGCCATTGCTCTGGACAGCATTAACAGCCTGTGCCATGCTGAGATTGCCAGCCTGATGATGTATGGTAATCTTATCAATCTTATGTTCACGTGTGTTGTAATTACTTGTGGATCCGCTCCACTTCCATGTTGCCAGTTTACTATTTGCCATAGTTATTCCTCCTCAACTTCCGGCAATCCTGCCACTGATGTCAGTACAGACAATATTCCTGCCAGTGCTGACGCTGACAGTACTGCTATCCAGTTTACGTCACCCATTACTGCAGATGTACCTATGATTGCAACTGCTGTCTGAGCAAGTGTTTTTACGGCTCTGACGCCTGCGGCTTTTAACCAACGTTTCCAATTTTTCATAATCAATCATCCTTTCGTCTTTGATAATCTTCTAGGTCTTGTAACCTGTGATTTACAACCTTGATTTGCTCTTCCATAACAGGTACACGCTTTGCAAAATTGTTATGCTCTCGTACCTCTCGGGTAAGCTCTTTAATGTTTTCATCTGTTACCGCTTGCGATATCTCCAACTTGTGGTCTATTTCTTGACTTGCTTTCTTATTTGTGCAGACAACACCTATCAGTGCCAATACACCAACCAGAACAGATCCACATGTGCTGATGACAGCAACTAAAATTTCACTTGACAATTTTACACCTCTTCCGATTAATTATCCCAATCTTCATTCATATATAACGCACTTACTAATCTTGATTGAATTGTGCCACAGTTGTACTTTTTAAACGTCGGTGCTTTTCTTAAATATACAGATGTACTGCTTGCACCTGTCGCACAGAAATACAGTTCATCGTTATATGATACACAGCACGGATAAACCATGTTTATGGACGAAACTGAAACAACTTTGCTTAAATATAGATATGTCTGATTTATTTTAACAAACTCTAACCTTTTTCTGTTACATATCTGATGTATCAGATAAAGGTCTGTTCCGTCTGTGTACCAACAAGGCCTTGCTCCTGCATCACGGAATCTGTATGTAGAAACGATATTCTTTGTAGAAATGTTAATTTTAGCCACAAGCAGTGAAGCTTTAGACACGTCATATCCTTCATAAGTCTGCCGCAAAGCGTAGTAAAGATAATTGCCAATGCAAAAGCAAGCACCCTCAAAGATTGCAGCACTGTCTTCAAAGGCTGGCTCTAACCAAAAATCAAAATTTTCAAGGTCGTTGGTTTTGAAAATTAAGCTATTGGGGATTTTATCGCCAACGCACACACCGCAATAATAGTCATCTTCTGATTTGGATATCTGTGCATTCATTGATATGAAATAATCTGTTCCGTTTATTGATTTAATATATGTATTAATATTGGGCGTGCTGAATACATATTTGTTACTATCTATTGTAAAATAGCAGTATTTTACTTCATCGAAAGTGCCTGATGATATGATATAATCACGATAAAATAAATAATATATATCATCTGACAGCTTTGCCGAAAAGAATATTCTGATTGTATCATCATCAACTGCAACACAATTAGGAACACCTGCACCTGATGTTATTGTTTTACCGTCAACAGTATCTCCATTTTTCGCGACCTCAAAGTTAGTTACGGTACTGGATGTTCCAAATCCATTTGTATCTACAATGGCTAATCCTGTGTATGCACTTGTATATGTCGGGCTATCTCCCGAACCTGATTTATTTCCAACGTATGCACAATATATTATTCCGTTAACAATTACCATTGTTGCATCATGGGAAAAATGGTTTACAATCTTGCAACGCCGGTTTAAAACATGGTGGTCAAAATACATACCGTTTGCCAGTACTGTTAAATCATCAATTAATGATGTTACACCATTGGAAAATTTCATTGGTTCAATATTTTCGCCCTCTGATACAGTATTGTGGGCTATTTCTGAAGCATATGTTTTAGTGGCATACGGTTTTAGTTCATCTTCTACATATGAATCTACTTCGGATTTTTTAACAAACGGCAAATAATAATTCTTTTCAGGGACAGAATATGTGTTCGTAAAATCAGTAGATTTTGACAGCCAATGCTGTGTATATTCCATAACAGATGTATAAATCTGAATACGGATGTATGATGTATTTTCTTGTGTAATGAACACCTTTTGTGCCTTACTGCCATACGATGTTTCACTATCGGTATTATTTGTTGCCTTGCCCAGATAGTTATAATCCGCATCGAAACAATATACGATTATCCTGTATTTTGTTATTATTCCGCTGTCGTTAAAATTATCAAATATCTTATGCCAGTATTCTGTATTCGCTTCCGCTGGAATATATCCCTCGGACAGCGACCACGTGCTGTTCCCGGAAGCCTCCCATACAGATGTTTTATCTGAATTCTCGTTTAGATAATGCCCTATCAGCATATTGAAATTCCATATATTAATGGGGTCTGTAGTTTCAGCAAATGCACAGTTTTTTACCGTGACTTGTCCCTCGCCGGAAACGTCTACCTTGTCAGCCTGCAATGTTTCAATATCTGTTGCGTTGGTTTGTATTTGCTCAGCATTCAAATCAGCCTTATCATTTGCACCATCCGCTGTATTGTTTGCGTTTTCAATACCCTCTTCTATATTGTTCAATTTATCTTTGGTGATTTTATCACCTGTCTGCCATATCGTTCTTTGGTATGACATTAAATCAACTCCTTCCTTAATCATTATCCGGTGCAGTAGCTTTTACAGTACCTGAAAGCCCACCGTCATATTTTAGATTCAATTCCATTACCGGGAACGGCATTGTTGTTCCGTCAGTACCCTCAACATTGATTACATCTCCCGGCTCAATTCTTGGATCCGCTATCATCAATGGTATTTCACCTGAATAATATCCCCATAGCCAACTTGTTTTTAAGCTCTGAAAATCATCTTTACTGATATAAGGATTTTCAATTGTATAGGCATAAGGATTATTAATATCTAAAGACATACCATCAGGAGTGAAATGGTCACTTATTTTACCGTCCAGCCATACTATACTTGCTTGTGTTTTTTGCTCATTGATATTTAATTCAGAATATCTGTTTGCTATAATACTGTCATTAATATAATCAATAGCCTTAGCAGTAAGCATACCGTTGCCGTTAATAATTACTGTACATCCTGATATTGATGATATATATCCAAGCATTTGTCTTATGCTGATTTCCGGTAAAGAATCACAATAAAAATATTTTTTCGTCGGTGCGTTAAGTGATCTTGCTCCTATTTGTTCAGAGATATCAAACATTATTTCAGAAGTTATATAATAATACACACTTGAACTTGCTTGATACCTCTTCACAGTTGAGGAAGCATTATAAGTATCATCAGCCTTTGAGAGCTTATCCGTTCCCTGAACCGTATACTTATCTCCATTTTTTTCGCAGGAATATACAGTGAATATCCCCATAGGAATCTGACCGACTTCTTCTCCGGAAGATATGCAGGCTAAATTCCATTGAACCTCTTGACCGATAATTTTCTTAGTCTGCTCTTTCGTTAACAGCACTTCCAGTTTGCAGACTGATGAAACAACTGTTCCCGGAATGAATTCTTTCGTAGAACCACAGTTTGCTGTGGTCTCTATGCTGTAAATTTCATCATCAGACAAGGTAAAATTATCAAATATCAGATAAGATTTGTAATGTGGACTGCCTTCAATTACAGCAGTAATTTCATCTGAAACTGATTTCATTATCTGCACCTACCTTTCAATCAAATCAACCGAGCAGGACTTGTAATATATTTCACCGTTACCTATCTTAACAATTCCGCTGGGAGTGAATGTACCTGCATAAACTGTTTTAGTTATCCAAGTAGATTGATGATAAAACATCACTTTGAAGAAATCAGAATTGTTTTCTATAAGCTGCTGAATTTCAGCTGCATCACTCATAGAAAGCATAGTCCACCTTAGCGGTATCTTATATTTAAAATACTGCCTTGAACCTACTGCAAGTCCTGATGCAACTCGTCCGGAATTTGCTGTCCACACAGGCTCGTTTACCGGGGACCAGCTTTCCGGATCGGGATCAGTAATGCTCACATAGGCTGTCCCATTGTGTATCTTAATTAATGAACCTTTAGCCAAAAGCACTCACCCCTGTTCTTCTCTTATACTGGCTGTCCATTTTTCTTACAAACTCAAACAATACTTTGCCGTCTACTGTTCCGTAGAACGCATTATCCATAGATTTAAGATACTGCAAAATCTCTCTTAGTAAACGTGCAACTTCGTCAAGCTTACCATTGTCAAGCAGGCTCTGCAATTTACTCAGCGGTGCAATTACTTCCGGGTCCTGCTTGGCATTTTTATTATCACCGACCATTGCAAGGGTGGGGGCTGTGGCCAGACCGCCTGTTGCAAGACGAGGTATTTCAGGAATATCAAATCCGAACTTTCCGCCGCCGATTACAGGTACCCAATCAGGAATATCAAAGCTCACTTGATTAATTCCATTAATCAATGTATTAATGCCGTCAATCATCCAGTTTATCGGCGTTTTTATAACATTCCACACATTCTCAAAAGCCGTTTTTATGCCGTCAACAACGCTGTTAAATGTGTCTTTGAACCATTGTACAGCTGTCAGGAACGGTTTCTTGATCTTATACCAAACCGATGAGAAGAATGAACCAACTGTTGAAAAACAGTTTTTGATTTTGTCCCAGGCTCCTGAGAATATTCCCTTGAACCAGTTGCCTATTCCGGCGAAAATCTCTTTTATTTTTGATAATATCTCACTAAATATGTCTTTAATTTTTCCGATTCCGGCAGCGACACCATTCTTTAACCCATCAATAATATAGCCGCCCATTTCAGCCATTTTTTTGGATGGACTGTGTATATCAAAGGTAGCCTTAATGCCTTCCCAGATAGGCTTAAATATGTGGTCTAATATCCATTTACCTATATTTATAAGTCCATCTGTAATACCTTTCAGCAATCCCTTAATAACACTACCGCCGGCTTCTTTTATATATTCAGAAAAATAATCTTTTGTCTTTTGGAATGCATTTTTCAACGAATCCCAGAATGATTTTGCGAAGCCAATTATTAAAGCTGCCTTAGCACCTAAAGCATCACCTAATAGCCGGAATGCTTTTGATATTAATCCGCTCCAATCAATATTTTTTACTATGCCAATCAAGCCGTTCCACAAATCGCTTCCTAGCTTTCCCCAGTTAATATTTTCTGCAAATCCAATAATAAAGTCAAGTGTAGCTTTTATAACATCGCTGATTCCGCCTGCGATGTCACACACAATTTCTACCCAATCAATGTTACTGAGGCAATCTGCAATATCTTTCCCTATTTGTGCCCAGTTAACGGTTTGAATAGCTGAACGAATAAAATCTATTACGCCAATAACAGATTTTGAAATAGTCTGTCCAAGTTTTCCCCAGTCAATTTCATCAAACCATGCATTGACCGAATCGCCGATAGATTGTCCGAATGCTGAAAAATCAAAGTTCGTGACAAACGAATACAATGTGTCGATCAGAGCAGTCCACTTTGACGCTAATGTTTTGCCGATAAGCTTCCAGTCTGTTTTTTTAATTGCACCGTTCAGAAATTTAGCTAACCCCTTACCTAATGCAGACCAGTTAAACGTTTTCATGAATGTGTAAATGCCGCCAAATACAGTATTAATACCATTGGCTAAGGTTTCACCCATTTTGCTCCAGTTCACCTTTTCAACAAAACCATTAAGCAGATTTGCAAGGCCCTTCGCAAAGCCGTTTACCTTAGACTGTATCTTATCCCAGTTGATAGCATTCATAGCACTGTTGAGCTTTTCAGCAAGCAAAGCACCAACGCCTTTCCAATCGCCTTTCTTTATAGCGTCTTTCATGCGTTCCGCCCAATCAGGGAGCTTAACATTATCTCCGTTAATAGCAGAATAATCAATGTCGCTGTCGTCGTCAGATGAACCGGAAGAATCAGAAGAATTTGTATCCTGTGCAACATTCATTTCATCAAACGAATTCAGATACTTCTGATTTTTCTGTGCTTCTTTTGCGGCCTGCTTTCCTGCGTTCTGAGTCTTTTTCAGCGTATCAAGTGATTTCTTGTATGTTGAGCCGAAAAGCTCGTTTGTGAACTCTGCTACCGTTTTTGTTACCTTTGCAAGTCCTGACATCAATGTATTTATTGCCGGCATTATTGCATTCATAATCGGTGTAAATGCTATTTGCAGATTTGCTTTTATCTCGTTGAGTGACTTTGCAAATTCATCATTACTGTTGCAGGCATTCTCTACTGCAGATTTTATTCCTCTGAATGCAGCATACAGCCCTGCCATAAGCAATGCAGACTTAGCAGCGGATTTTATCGACTTTCCAAGCTTTTTAATTGGATTTGACGCTCCGTCAGCCGATTTCTTAAATCCGCTCATCTTGTTCTTCAGGAAATCCATAGCCTTTCCGCCTACAGACTTCAAGCCTTTGAATGCACCACCGAGAGTCCCTTTGACAACATTTCCTGCCTTTGAAGCAGCTGAACCAATTTTGGATTTTAAGCTCTTAGATACATCTGATATTTTAGAATTCATGCCACTAAAAGCTGACCCACCGGACATTGACGAATTAATTTTGCTCTGTGTTTTATCAGCCTGAGCCTGCAAACTGATAAGCTGTTTTTCAGTAGCGTTTAATTGCGACCGGAGGCTTTCATACTCGGCTTCTCCATGCGGCTTGTCAAATTCATTATTAAGTTCCTGCCATTTCTTCTGCAGTATGTCGATTTTCTCTTTTGTATTTTCCAATTCCTGTTCCATACGCTTTACAGGCTCGTCCTCGACTTTAAACTGCAATGCTTCTTTTGCCTTTTTTACAGTTGATTGAACATTTTCAGATACACCATTTGTTTTATTAATAATGCTTTGAGTGATTTTATCAACTTCTTGCTCAACCTGCATTTGTTCAGCCGTAAATTTTATTGGTACAGGCTGACTGAACTTATTCTTTACGCTGCTAACCGTTTCAGCTGCTGATTCTTGAATCCTTTGATCTCGCTTTTTAATGTTTTCCATTTCTGCATTAATAGCATTCATCATATATTCTTTTGCGATTTTTGAAGAACTTCCAAATCCCTCATCTATTGTTTTTTGCGTCTGACTCATAGTCCTTTTAACTGTTTCTTTGGTACTGCCAAGTGCTTTGTTAATAGTATTATTAACAGTACTGCTCACCTGCTCCATAGGTTTGGAAAACGAACTCTGTATGTTAGATTTGATTTTATTCAGCTGTTCGCTGATTTTTCCGTTGATAACCAAATCAAGAGATATAACACCTACGCTTGTACTCATCTGTTCTCACCTCCAAACATATTTCTGAATAAGTTGTTGAAATAATAGGCAACTTCCATTTTATCTTCCTCAGTAACATGTGTTGACCTGAATTCTGCCCACTCTGAACGTATTCTGTTTTCGTACGGTCCGAAGTTCTTTATTATATCCTTATCGTCTTCACTGCGAATACGCACCACTTGCCCTAACGGTGTATCGTGCATTAACCCTGCCACAAGACGATACCAGTCGGAATAATGAAGTTCTTCCTGCTCGCTTGGCAATATGTGATACTGCTTTGCTATGGACTGTACGATAAGTTCCTTGTCAAATTCAAGGTCATACCATGTTTCTTCAAGATTATTCGGCTTTTTGTTCCTGAAATCGGTCAGATAAATCTTTTGGATCTTCTCCGGTTATTGCCGCCATAACAAGATTGAATAGTTCCTGATAAGCAGAAAATGATAGATCCATCTTGTCAATTTCCTTATAGTCGGCAGAAGAGAATGCAAGCTTGAATACTTCGTCTACCACATCAAGGTCCTTTTCCTCTTCAGCTTTGTTGCAGATTTTAATAATCTTTTTAGCTGTTTTCTGTCTGTCGTCAACTGCATAAATCTTGCCGCCCACTCTTATCTCAGGTGTTCCTACAAGAAGTTTTTCGTCAAGTGTGTACATCTTAGCCATAATAAAATCATCCTTTCAAAATAAAAGCGTTCCGATAATCGGAACGCTTTATAAACTAATAAACAACGGCACTGTCAACTTCACCGTAACCAACTATTGCATAGTCTGCGGGATTTACACCGCTGCTGTAAAAACCGGCTTACCGTCAGACATAAAATCAAATGAAAGAGGAGCAACATTTGTTGAATCGCCTGAGCCCCATTCCTTGACATTAACGACACCGGCAATTACAAGCTTATCACCGCTTGGGAAAGTCCATGTAAGAGTTGATGTGGCTTCTGCTCCTGTCTTAAGGGCCAGTCCTGCAATGTAATCATTTCCGGCATCTCCCACATTTCGTTTTCCTGAAACGCTTATTGTTATCGACTTGCCTGTCATCAGACGTCTTACCCAGCCTTCTGCTTCATATGGTTTCCATTCTTCAACACTTCCGTCAATGGAAACAGAAAAGCTTTCCATATCGGCTATAGGAACTTCTGTGCTTTCTCCTGTTTTGATTGTAAACTGGTTTTCATAACATGGATAAACTCCTGTTTTTCCTGCCATAATTAATCCTTCCTTTCATAATAAATCGTTGCTTCAATGACATATTCACATATACCTCTTTCGTCCCTGCCGACCGGAACCGGATCATTGCATTTGATAAAATCAACAACAAAATCACCGACAGCATATCCACCAATATCTATAATGCTCTCAAGAACATCATTTGCTTTCTGTTCGGCTGCGGAAGGGTTATCGGTCCAGTGAATAAGTATTGAAATTTGTTTATCTTCCGTTTTCGTACAAGCCTTACCGCCTATACATATTTTGTGAGGACTGCTGTTCTTTGCGTTATATACGCCAATACAGCGGTCGAGATTTCCATTGATATTGCCTGCGTAAATGTCCTCAATCCCAAGTACATCTGCAAACATATCAGCCACATTGAGCAAAGTCACGGTTATACCCCCGTTCTTTTCTTATATACTTGAGAAAATGAATTTTCTACAAAGTCTTTCTTTTCACCGTCAACATAAGGTTCAAGCCAACCCGCACCTGCGTTTTCATTATGCCCCTTTTGAAAATTGTACTCTGGATGATAATATAAGCGGCGTGCCTGAGGTGAACCTGTCACAAGCCTTGCTCCGTTCTCATCTGCATCAACAAAAGTCTGATTATTCTGCATATCGCCTGTATCAAACGGCATTGTCCGAGCATTTACAACATCTGTCTTTACCTGCTCCATAGTGTCAACAGCTGATTTTAAAACAGCATCCTCAAGCATTTTTATCGCCTGCATATCAAGCTCAACATTAACACCCATTATATCAACTCCTTTCTGGTATAAAAAATGCGTCTCCGTTTTTTCGGAAACGCTTGACAAATTATTTATCTGTGGTATAATGATAATAGAAAAGGGCACTGCGATAAGCGGTTATCTCCCTTACATTAAGTGTTTAAAGAAACACCGTTAGTTTGGTAGACTGGGCGGTGTTTCTTTTTTTATGTAAGAAACTCTACTTTTTCTTATGAAATATAAGATAACATAGAGTGAT
>JBJFBR010000126.1:8652-14243 GCA_051888545.1 Oscillospiraceae bacterium | reverse complement strand
ACTGTAAAAGCAAACACATTGAATCACAGCATTGATGAAATTATCGCTGTGTTAAATAGTGACGGTTTTGAATGTGAAATAAACAAATATGCCGAAGACGCATTGAATATTTCCGGCAGCGGAACTATTGAAAATACAAGAGCATATGCAGAGGGACTTGTTCATGTGCAGGATTTATCCTGTCAGCTTTGCTGCAAAGCTGTTGCCCCGGAAGAAAATGACACAGTGCTGGACATTTGTGCAGCACCGGGGGGGAAAACCTTTACAATGGCTGAGCTTATGCACAACAAAGGCAGGATACTTGCTTTTGATTTGCATGAAAACAGAGCAAAGCTTATTCAAAAAGGTGCAAAACGGTTGGGTTTAAGCATTGTTTCGGCATCTGTTAACAACGGAAAAGAATACAATGCAAGAATATCTCCGGCAGACAAGGTGCTTTGCGATGTGCCATGCTCAGGGCTTGGAGTTATAAGACGCAAGCCTGAGATAAAATATAAAAATCCAAAGGAATTTGAACGCCTGCCGTCAATTCAGTATGATATACTGAACACATCGGCTAAATATGTTAAAGACGGCGGCATACTGGTTTATTCCACATGCACACTTTCCAGAGCTGAAAATGACAATGTGACAGACAGATTTCTTGCTGAACATCACGATTTTCAGCCATATTCATTGGGAGATGACTTTCCTTATGGATACAATGATTATAAAATGACAATAACACCCGACAAATTCAATTCTGACGGGTTCTTTATAGCAAAGTTTATTAAAACGAGGTGAACCCTTTGATTAATACCTGTGACGGAAAAATCGACATACTTTCACTGAATATGCAGGAGCTTTCGGAGCTTATTACTCAAATGGGTGAAAAAACTTTCAGGGCAAAGCAGATTTACAGCTGGCTTCATGTTAAAACTGCTGAAAGTTTCAGCGAAATGACAAACCTTTCAGCTCAGCTGAGAGAAAAACTTGAAGGGAAATTTGTGATAAAGACGCTGAAAATCTGCAAAAGGCTTGAATCCAAAAAAGACAATACATTAAAATATCTTTATGAGCTTGATGACGGGAATCATATAGAGTCCGTTTTAATGGACTACAATCATGGAACAACTATTTGTGTTTCCACGCAGGTGGGCTGCAAAATGGGCTGTAAATTCTGTGCATCTACTATTGCAGGCTTTAAAAGAAATTTATTGCCTTCTGAAATTCTGGGACAGGTTTACAAAAGCCAGAAGGACAGCGGAAGAAAAATTTCCGGAATTGTGCTTATGGGAATTGGCGAACCCCTTGACAACTATGACAATGTTATCAGGTTTTTGGAGCTTATATCTTCTCCTGAGGGGCAGAATATTTCTCTGAGGCATGTATCCTTATCAACCTGCGGAATAGTGCCTAAGATATATGAGCTGGCAGATCTGAAGCTGGGACTTACTTTGTCTGTATCACTTCATGCACCTGATTCCAGGACAAGAAGTTCTATAATGCCTGTAAATGACAGATATGATATCAGCGAGCTTATGAAAGCTTGTCATCATTATTTTGATGTTACAGGCAGACGCATATCTTTTGAATATGCTTTGATTGACGGAGAAAACGATTCATATGAAAATGCCAAAAAGCTGGCTGATCTGCTTGGGGGCTTTATATGCCATGTAAATATTATTCCCGTCAACAAAATTAAAGAGCGTTCCTATCATTCGGACAGAGCGGCAGCCTACCGTTTTCAGAAATATCTGAATGAGCTTGGAATCAACGCAACCGTAAGGCGTACTCTTGGTGCTGATATTGATGCAGCCTGCGGTCAGTTAAGAAGAGAGTATGAAATATAAAATATATAACATATAAAGGAAGGTGTTCTGAGTGTACCTTGCATACAAAACAGATGTGGGACAAACTAGAGAAATAAATCAAGATACGGTTAAAGCAGGATTTATTGATGAAAATATAGCCGTTGCAGTTGTATGTGATGGTATGGGAGGAGCAAAATCCGGTGAAGTTGCAAGCAGTGTGGCAGCCGACATTATTTACAACAGAATAACAAGCGGATTCAATGAAAAGATGAAACCAAACAGCATAAGAAATCTTATGCTTACTTCGGTTCATGCTGCCAATACTATTGTAAATGAAAAGAGCAAAGAGGACATTGATAAAAACGGAATGGGCACGACCTGCGTTGCTTTACTTGCTGACGGAAAGAAATGTTACATTGTCAGCGTTGGTGACAGCAGAGCATATCTGTTGCAGAAAGACAAAATTGAGCAGATAACCACCGATCACACTTATGTTCAGATGCTTTATGAAGAAGGTATCATTACCAAAGAGGAACAGAAAAATCACAAGCTTAAAAATGTGATTACAAGAGCCTTAGGTGTTGAACCGGACGTGGAAGTTGACTATTTTGAACTGGAGCTGGAAGACAATTACTCGGTGCTGCTTTGCACAGACGGACTTTCAAATTTTTGCACTGAGAAAACCATATATGAAACTGTATTTGAAAAGGATTTGCAGAAAGCTGTTGAAGAGCTTGTTAATATTGCAAATACAAATGGCGGAAGTGACAATATAACTGTTGCTGTTATAGCAAATTAAACATAGTTTAGGAGCTGAAATTGATGGACTTGAACATTGGAAAGAAAATGGATAACCGTTATGAGATTACCGATCTGATTGGTGTCGGCGGTATGGCGGATGTTTATAAAGCCGTAGATTTAATGGAAAACAAAATTGTTGCCGTTAAGATTCTGAAGCCGGAATTTGCCGACAATGAGGAATTTTTAAGAAAATTTCGCAATGAGAGCAAAGCTATTGCAATGCTTTCACATCCTAACATAGTTAAGATTTATGATGTGGGTTTAAAGGATTCCGTTAAGTTTATTGTTATGGAATACATTGACGGAATTACACTTAAAGAATATATTGACCAGCAGGGCGTACTGAAATGGGAAGACGCATTAAACTTTACATCGCAGATTCTGAAGGCTCTTCAGCATGCTCATGACAAAGGCATTGTTCACAGAGATATCAAGCCGCAGAACATTATGCTGCTTTCTGACGGAACAATAAAGGTCATGGACTTTGGTATTGCCAGATTTTCACGCATTGACGGAAAGACATTATCGGAAAAGACTATTGGTTCAGTGCATTATATTTCTCCTGAGCAGGCAAAGGGCGAAATTACAGATGAACGCAGCGACATATATTCTGTAGGAATTATGCTCTACGAAATGCTTACGGGAATCAAACCCTTTGACGGTGACAATCCTGTTGCCATCGCTATGAAACACCTTGAGGAAACACCTGTTCTGCCAAGAGAAAGAAATGCTGAAATTCCATATGGGTTGGAGGAAATTGTTCTTCATGCCATGGAACGTGAGCCTGAAAAGAGATATCAGTCAGCATCAGAAATGATAAAGGACATTGAGGCTTTCAGAAACGATAATGACATTACATTTAATTATAACTGTGATGACAATACTGACGGAAATACAAAATTTTTCAGCACGGTAAAAGATATTGATGTTCCGAAAAGTAATAAGATAAATAATGAGCCTGCTGAAAGAAAAGAGCAGGAAACACCAAAAAAACGCTCCTATACTATTCCTATTCTTCTTTCAGTTGCAGTTGCGGCTGTAATTGTTGCAACAATTCTTATTTCTTATTTTGTAATTTCAAATCTTGGAAGCAAAACTCATACGGGAAATGTTGAGCTTGAAAACTTTGTGGGACAGAATATAGTTGATGTTGAACAGAAATACAATGGAAAGCTTAAATTTGATATTTCCCAGGAATATAACGATCAATACGATGAGGGAATTATATTTGAACAAAGTCAGTCACCGGGACAGATCGTTCGTGAAGGATATACTTTATCAATTAAAGTAAGCCGCGGTAAACAAGTACTGACAATTCCTGATCTTGTAAACAAAAAAGAGGCTATTGCTCAAAGCGAATTGACCAGTGCAGGATTTACTCCTGTAGTAAGAGAAACCTATGACAACAATGTTGCTCAGGGACTTGTTATTCGTACTGAACCTGCGGCAGGAACAGAGGCTCCGGCTGATTCGGAAGTTTTGATAATGGTAAGTAAAGGACCTTTCCAGACAGATTTGAAGGTACCGAATGTTGTAGGACTTACAAAAGAAAAAGCCATTGCAAAGCTCACTGAAAGCAAAGTTGAATACAAAATTGAAACCATTGCACATGAGGGCGACAAAAACAAGGTTATTGAACAGTCAGTCAAGGCAGGAGAATATATCTCAAGAGATGTTACCTTAACAATATTTGTTTCCACAGGTGAAGCTGATCCTGTTGATGTTACAATCAATATGCCAATGCCGCAGGGTATCTGGGGTTCATACATGGTTGAGGTATACCGTGACGGAAATGTTATCGCATCCCAGAATATTTCTGACGGACAAACTGTTGCAGGGGGAAGTATCAACATCACTCTCAGAGGTACAAAAGAAGAAAGTCTGACTGTTAAAATCACAAATACAACTACAAATCAATCTGTTCAGTATGCAAGGTATAAGGTGGATTATCTGAATGAAAGATATGACCTTGACGGAAATCTGAATGAATCAGGACTTCTGGGTATTACACCGCAAATGCCGGAATCTTCATCACAGGCTGATAATTCGCAGACAACCAATGAGCAGACAAATAATCAGCAGGCTAATACAAATCAAGCCGCTGCTCAATAACAAATAATGACAGGCTTGATTATAAAGGCAATAGGTGATCTATATTCGGTGGACACCGGCAATGAAATAATTGAATGCAAAGCAAGGGGGATTTTCCGTAAAAAAGGAATATCCCCTGTATGCGGTGATAAGGTTGATATTTCAACAGACAATGCAAATCCGGTTATTGACAAGATATATGAAAGAAAATCCTTGATTATAAGACCGCCTCTTGCAAATCTTGACGAGCTGGTATTTGTTACATCTGTATGTGAACCGTCACCTAACCTATTGCTCCTGGATAAATTTATTGCTGTTGCAGAGTACAAAAAAATACAGCCAGCTATTGTTTTTACTAAAATTGATAAGCAGGACTGCTCTGAATATCTTGATATATACTCAAAAATAGGAATTGATATTTTTTGTGTTGACAACGTTTCAGGAGAGGGAACAGCTGAGGTAAAAGCTGCCTTGAAAAACAAGTTTTCAGCATTTACCGGAAACACAGGCGTGGGAAAATCATCGCTTCTGAACAATATTTTCCCTGAGCTTGATATACCCACCAATGAGATAAGCAAAAAGCTTGGCAGAGGAAAGCACACTACAAGACACGTTGAGCTTTATAAGCTTAAAAGCGGCGGTTATATTGCTGACACTCCCGGCTTTTCATCATTTGACACAAACAGATATGATATAATATACAAAGATGATCTGGCAGGCTGTTTCAGAGAATTTGCTCCTTATATCAGCGACTGCAGATTTAATGATTGCAGTCACACAAAAGAAAAAGGCTGTGCGGTTATTGAAGCGGTGAAAAAGGGTGAAATACCTCAGTCAAGGCACAACAGCTATGTTGAAATGTATGAGCAGGCAAAACAGCTGAAAGAATGGGAGCATTAATATGAC